>JAYRVK010000759.1:0-7489 GCA_041918555.1 Sandaracinaceae bacterium | reverse complement strand
GCGTGGAGCTCCGCGCGGCGGACCACTTCTCCTTCCGCGTCGAGTACCGCCACGACCACGCGGCCGGCCCCTCGTACTTCGCAGGGACCGTCATGGGCAACGGCGTCGACGTGCCGTTCGTCCGGACCGCGTCGTCGCAAGACACCCTCACCTTCGGCACGACCGCGTGGTTCTAGCGCGTTTGAAGAGGCATCGACTCCCATGATCATCCTCACCTGGATCGGCGCGCTGCTCTCGCTCGCGCTCTTCGTCTATCTCTTCGCCGCCCTCCTCTACCCGGAGAAGTTCTCGTGACCACGGAGACCCGACCCGCGACCGCGCCGCGACCGCTCTTCGAGTGGCCGATCGTCCGCCGCGCGCTCGTCGACTCGTTCCTCAAGCTCGACCCGCGCCGCATGGTGCGGAACCCGGTCATGTTCGTCGTGGAGGTGGGGAGCGCGTTCACCACCGTCCTCTTCGTCCACGCGGCGGTGACCGGCGAGGGCGAGGCGCCCGCCGGCTTCATCTTCGGCGTCTCGCTCTGGCTCTGGTTCACCGTGCTCTTCGCGAACTTCGCGGAGGCCATGGCCGAGGGCCGGGGCAAGGCGCAGGCCGACACGCTGCGCAAGGCGCGCAAGGACGTGGAGGCGAAGCGGCTGAGCGAGCCGCGACGCGACGCCGAGGTCTCGCGCGTCTCGAGCGCGACGCTCCGGGCCGGCGACCACGTCCTCTGCGAGCCGGGCGACATGATCCCGAGCGACGGCGAGGTGGTGGAGGGCGTCGCGTCGGTGAACGAGAGCGCGATCACCGGCGAGAGCGCGCCGGTCATCCGCGAGAGCGGGGGCGATCGGAGCGCGGTCACGGGCGGCACGCAGGTGCTGAGCGACTGGCTCGTGATCCGCATCACCGCGAACCCGGGCGACACCTTCCTCGATCGCATGATCTCGATGGTCGAGGGCGCGAAGCGCCAGAAGACCCCGAACGAGATCGCGCTCGACATCGTGCTCGCGGGGCTCTCGCTCGTGCTCCTGCTCGCGACGGTCACGCTCCTCCCGTTCTCGCACTACGCGGTCGACGCCGCGGGCGCGGGCACGCCCGTGCCGCTCACCGTGCTCGTCGCGCTGCTCGTCTGCCTCATCCCGACGACGATCGGCGCGCTCCTGAGCGCGATCGGCATCGCGGGGATGGATCGGATGATCCAGGCGAACGTGATCGCGACCTCGGGGCGCGCGGTCGAGGCGTCCGGTGACGTCAACGTCCTGCTCCTCGACAAGACGGGGACGATCACGCTCGGCAACCGGCAGGCCACCGCGTTCCTGCCCGCGCGCGGGGTCACCGAGCGCGAGCTCGCCGACGCCGCGCAGCTCGCCTCGCTCGCCGACGAGACCCCGGAGGGGCGCAGCATCGTCGTCCTCGCCAAGGAGAAGTTCGAGCTCCGCGGGCGCGAGCTCCACGAGCTCGGCGCGCAATTCGTGCCCTTCTCGGCGCAGACGCGGATGAGCGGCGTGGACCTCCAGGGCCGGAAGATCCGCAAGGGCGCCGGCGACGCGATCCAGAAGTTCCTCCGGGAGGAGAGCGGGGGCCGCGCCGGGCTCCCGGCCGACGTGCGCGCGAGCGCGGAGGAGGTCGCGAAGGCCGGCGGCACGCCGCTCGTCGTCGCCGACGGAGCGCGCGCGCTCGGCGTGGTGCAGCTCAAGGACATCGTGAAGGGCGGCATCCGCGAGAAGTTCCAGGAGCTCCGCAACGCCGGCATCAAGACCATCATGATCACCGGCGACAACCCGATGACCGCGGCCGCGATCGCCGCCGAGGCCGGCGTCGACGACTTCCTCGCGGAGGCCACCCCCGAGGCGAAGCTCGCGATGATCCGCGAGTACCAGAGCCAGGGGCACCTCGTCGCGATGACCGGCGACGGGACGAACGACGCCCCCGCGCTCGCGCAGGCGGACGTCGCGGTCGCGATGAGCTCGGGCACGCAGGCCGCGAAGGAGGCCGGCAACATGGTCGACCTCGACAGCAACCCGACGAAGCTCGTCCAGGTGGTCGAGATCGGCAAGCAGCTGCTCATGACCCGCGGCGCGCTGACGACCTTCAGCTTCGCCAACGATCTCGCGAAGTACTTCGCGATCATCCCCGCCGCGTTCGTGGGGACCTACCCCGCGCTCGCGGCGCTCGACGTCATGCAGCTGCACTCCCCGTGGAGCGCGATCCTCTCGGCGGTGATCTTCAACGCGCTGATCATCGTGGCGCTGATCCCGCTCGCGCTCCGGGGCGTGCGCTACCGGCCGATGCCCGCCGCCCAGCGGCTGCGCCGAAACCTCCTGATCTACGGCCTCGGCGGGGTGGTGCTGCCCTTCCCCTGCATCAAGGCCATCGATCTCCTCCTCACCGGGCTCGGTGTCGCATGACCCTTCTCTATCTCCTCCTCGGACTCGTCACGTTCGCCGCGTTGTTCGGGCTGACGATCGCCATCGATCGCTTCGGCAAAGAGAAATGAGCGCGCCATGAATCCCATCTTGTTTGCGGTATCGATCGTCGGAGGGACGGCGCTCCTGTCCTGGCCCCTCGGCCGCTGGATGAAGTGGGCGATGGACCCGGGCTCGGACTGCGGCGCCACCCGAGCGCGGTTCGATCGGCTCTTCGCGGCGATCGCCGGCCCCGCCGGCGGCGAGCCCCAGGACTGGAAGCGCTACGCGCTCTCGCTCCTCCTCTTCAACCTCGTCACGTTCGTCGTGACCTTCGCCCTGCTCGCGCTCCAGCACGTGCTCCCGCTGAACCCCGACGCTCAGGGTGAGCTCGAGGGCAGCCTGATCTTCCACACGACGGCGTCGTTCGTCGCGAACACGAACCTCCAGCACTACTCGGGCGAGAGCGCGCTGAGCTACCTGTCGCAGCTCGCGGCGCTGATGTGGCTCCAGTTCGTCTCGGCGGCGACGGGGATCGCGGCGCTGACGGCGATGGCCCGCGGCCTCGCCGGGCGCGCCCCGATGGGCAACTTCTTCCTCGATCTGCAGCGCGCGGCGTTCCTCCTCCTCTTGCCGCTCGCGCTCGTGGTGGCGACCCTGCTCGTGCTCGGCGGCGTGCCGATGACGCTCGAGGGCGCGGCGCACGCGACGACGCTCGAGGGCGCCGAGCAGATCATCGCGCGCGGTCCGGTCGCGGCGTTCGTCGCGATCAAGCAGCTCGGGACGAACGGGGGCGGGTTCTTCGGGCCCAACAGCACGCACCCGCTCGAGAACCCGAGCTTCTTCACCAACGCCGTGTCGATGGTCGCGATCCTCCTGATCCCGATGGCGACCGTCTGGATGTTCGGCCGCGTCGTCGGCCGGATGAGGCACGCGGGCGTGGTCTTCGCGGTGATGATGGTGCTCCTCGTGGCGAAGGCCGGCTTCGCGGTGTGGTTCGAGCAGGCGCCGACGCAGGCGTTCGCCGAGCTGCCGATCGAGGCGACCCTCGGGAACCTCGAGGGCAAGGAGCTGCGCTTCGGCGCGGCGGCGGGCCCGCTCTGGGCGGTGCTCACCACCGCGACGAGCAACGGCTCCGTCAACGCGATGCACGACAGCCTCAACCCGCTCACCGGCCTGATGCCGATGATCGGCATGTGGCTGAACGCGACCTACGGCGGCGTGGGCGTCGGCATGATCAACATGTTCGTGTTCATCGTCCTCGCGGTGTTCGTCGCGGGCATGATGGTCGGGCGCACGCCCGAGTACCTCCACCGCCGCGTCGAGGCGTACGAGGTGAAGCTCGCCGCGATCACGTTCGTGGCGCACGCGCTCTTCATCCTCGGCGGCACCGCGATCTTCGCGGTCACCCCGTGGGGCGTCGACACCCTCGCCAACGCCGGCCCGCACGGGTTCAGCGAGATCCTCTACGAATTCAGCTCGGCCAGCGCCAACAACGGCTCGGGCTTCGAGGGCCTCGGCGACGACACGGTCCCCTGGAACGTGGCGACCGGCCTCGTGATGCTCCTCGCGCGCTTCCTCCCGATCCTGCTGCCCCTCGCGATCGCGGGCTCGCTCGCCGCGAAGCGCCCGGTCGCCGAGTCGGCCGGGACCCTGGGCGTCGAGGACACGACCTTCGGGCTGATGCTCCTCGGCACGGTGCTGCTCCTCGGCGCGCTCACCTTCCTCCCGGCGGCGGCGCTCGGTCCGATCGCCGAGCACCTCTCGCACATGAGCTGATCGGAGATCCATCCATGCAAGCTACATTGACAAGCCTCCGCCTCGTCGTCGCGACGATGCTCGTCTGCGTGGTGGGGTACGCGGGCGTGATCCTGGCCCTGGGCCAGCTCGTCACCCCCGACACCGCGAACGGCTCGCTGATCGCACGCGACGTAACGGTGATCGGCAGCCGGCTGGTGGCGCAGCGCTTCGAGCGCCCCGAGTACTTCTGGCCGCGGCCCTCGGCCCCCGACTACGACGCCGCCGGCGCCGCGGGGAGCAACGCGTCCCCCACGAGCGCGAGCCTCACCGAGCGCGCCGCCGCGACCGTCGCGCGCTACGAGGCCACCGCGCACCGCCCGCTGCCCGCGGACCTCGCCGCGGCGTCCGGGAGCGGGCTCGACCCGCACATCACCGAGCGCGCCGCGCGCTGGCAGATCGCCCGCGTGGCCGCCGCACGCGGGCTCCCCGCGGCGCGCGTGCGCGCGCTCGTCGAGGAGCAGGCGCGCTACGTGGCCGGGCCGCTCGGGAGCGACCGCATCGTGAACGTGCTCGAGCTCGACCTGGCGCTCGACGCGCTCGCCGAGTGACGATGCGCGAGCGATGAGCGAGCGCGACGACGGACGCCCCGATCCCGACGCCCTCCTCGAGCGGGTGGAGGCGGAGGCGCGGGACGCGACGCGCGCGAAGCTCCGCCTCTGGCTCGGGGCCTCGCCCGGCGTCGGCAAGTCGTTCTCGATGCTCGAGAACGCCCAGCGCCTGCGGCGCGAGGGCGTCGACGTCGTGGTCGGGATCATCGAGACCCACGGCCGCGCCGAGACCGCGGCGCTGCTCGAGGGCCTCGAGGTCCTGCCGCGGCGCGAGCTCGCGTACCGCGGCCAGACGCTGACCGAGCTCGACCTCGACGCCGCGCTCGCGCGCAAGCCCGCGGTGCTGCTGCTCGACGAGCTCGCGCACACCAACGTCCAGGGATCGCGCCACCCCAAGCGCTGGCAGGACGCGATCGAGCTCCTCGACGCGGGCATCGAGGTGCACGGCACGCTCAACGTCCAGCACGTCGAGAGCCTCAACGACGTCATCGCCCAGATCACCCACGTCCGCGTGCGCGAGACGGTGCCGGACGCGCTGGTCGAGCGCGCGGACGAGGTCGAGCTCGTCGACGTCCCGCCCGAGGTCGTCCTCGAGCGCCTCCGCGACGGCAAGGTCTACGTCCCCGAGCAGGCCGCGCGCGCGCAGCAGGGCTTCTTCAAGGAAGGCAATTTGCACGCGCTGCGCGAGCTCGCGCTCCGCGTGACCGCCGAGCACGTCGACACCGAGGTCCAGGCGTGGCGGCGCCAGCAAGGCAGCCAGGCGACCTGGCACGCCCGCGAGCGGATCATGGTGTGCGTGGGCCCGAGCCCCGCCTCCGCGCGCCTGGTCCGCGCCGGCCGGCGCATGGCGACGGTGGCGCGCGCGCCGTGGATCGCGGCGTACGTCGAGAAGGGGGCGCAGTCGCACGTGCTCGAGGAGGCGGACCGCGCGCGGCTCGCGTCCCACCTCGCCCTGGCCGAGTCGCTCGGCGCGGAGGTGGTGGGCCTCGCGGGCGAGCGGCCCGCCGAGGCGCTGCTCGCGCTCGCGCGCGAGCGCAACGTGACGCGCATCGTCGTCGGCAAGCCCACGCACGCGCGCTGGCGCGACCTCGTCTACGGATCCTTCCTCGACGACCTGATCCGCGGGAGCGGCGACATCGATCTGCAGGTGATCTCGGGCGAGACCGGCGAGGGCGTCGCCGACCCGGCGCCGCGCGCGCCCGCGGCCGCGCCCTCGTTCGACGCCGGCGCCTACGTCCGCGCGCTCGTCCCGATCGCGCTCGCGACGCTGGCCGGGGCGCTCCTGTTCGGCCGCGTCGAGATCGCCGACATCGCGATGACGTACCTCGTCGCGATCGCGGTGTCGGCGGCGTTCCTCGGCCGCGGCCCGTCGATCTTCGCGTCCCTGGCTGCCGTGGCCGCCTTCGACTTCTTCTTCGTCGACCCGCGCTTCACCTTCACGGTGAGCGACGCCGGCTTCGTCCTCACGTTCGCGGTGATGCTCCTCGCGGGCCTCCTGATCAGCGGCCTCACCGAGCGGATCCGGCGGCAGTCGACGAGCGCGCACCTCCGCGAGCGCCGCACCGCGGCGCTCTACGGGCTCACGCGGGCGCTCGCGAGCGCGCGCGACGAGCGGGCGATCGCGACGGTGGCGAGCGACGAGCTCGGCCGCGTCTTCGAGAGCGCGGCGACCCTCTTCGTCGCCGACGCGAGCGCGCCCTCGGGCCTGGCGTCGCCCGCGCCCGCCGAGATCGCGCTCACCGAGGCGGACCTGACGGTCGCGCGCTGGGCCCTGACGCACGACCGGCCCGCGGGCCGCGGCACCGACACGCTCCCGGGCGCGCGCGTGCTCGCGCTCCCGCTGCTCGCGGCGGGGCGCGCGCTCGGCGTGGTCGCCCTCGTCCCGGAGCCCGCGCATCGCTTCGAGGACCCCCCGCAACGTCACTTGCTCGACGCGTTCGTCGGGCAGATCGCGCTCGCGCTCGAGCGCGCACGCCTGGCCGAGGACGCGCAGGCGGCGCGGATCCGTGCGGAGACCGAGGAGATGCGGAGCTCGCTCCTCAGCTCGGTGTCGCACGATCTGCGGACGCCGATCGCCGCGATCCTCGGGACCTCCACGACGCTCCTCGACGCCGAGGCCACGCTCGGCGCGGGAGAGCGGACGGAGCTCCTCGCGGTGGTGCGCGACGAGGCGGCGCGGCTCGCGCGGCTGGTGTCGAACCTCCTCGACATGACCCGCGTCGAGTCCGGCGCCCTCGAGGTGAAGAAGGAGTGGGTCCCGCTCGAGGAGGTCGTCGGCTCGGCGCTCTCCCGGCTCGGGGACCGGCTCGACGCGCACCCCGTCGACATCGAGGTGGCCGGCGACGCGAACGCGCCGATGGATCCCGTCCTCTTCGAGCAGGTCCTGGTGAACCTCCTCGAGAACGCCGCCAAGCACACGCCCGACGGAACGCCGATCTCCATCCGCGCGGGCGTCGGCGAGGGCGAGGCATGGATCGAGGTCGCGGACCGAGGCCCGGGCCTCCCGCCCGGGACCGAGGCGCGGGTCTTCGAGAAGTTCTTCCGCGCGACGGGGCGGCCCGGCGGGGTGGGCCTCGGGCTCCCGATCTGCCGGGGGATCGTCCACGCCCACGGCGGCACGATCACCGCGGCGAACCGCCCCGAGGGCGGGGCGGTCTTCCGCGCGGTGCTGCCGCGGGGGGGGGGGGCGCCCGCGGGGCCCCGCGCGCCCGCGGCCGCCGGGGCGCGCCCCGCCCCCCCCGGCGGGGGGGGGCGGGC
>JAYRVK010000758.1:0-11959 GCA_041918555.1 Sandaracinaceae bacterium | reverse complement strand
CGCTCGGGTCCTCGCTCCACGCGATCGCGGGCCGGTGACACGACGCACAGAGCGCGCCCGCGCCGAGGTCCTCGGCGGGCACGCCCGCGATCGGATCGGAGGTGTCGTAGACGCGCAGGCCGCGCGGGTTCGTCGTGTCGTGCGGGTCGTGGCAGGTCGCGCACGTGATCGGCTCGACGGTCCCCACCTCGACGCCCGACACCGCGCCGGTCCGGCGCCATGACACGAAGCCTTGCGCGCTGTGGCACTGCGTGCACTCGGCGCGGATCGCCGGGTCGCGCTCGCCGAGGTCGCGCGTGAACATCGACATCGGCGACAGGCGCCACTCGTCGACGTGCGGCGAGACGTGGTTCGCGTCCGCGTCGCCCGCGTCGACGTCGTGGCAGCGCGCGCACACGCCGACCTGGAACTTCGAGCCGTACTGCCAGCGGAACTGCGGCGGGATGATCCGGCCCGGGCCGTGGCACGCGGAGCACCACACCGAGCCGTGCCGGCGCACGCGCCGAGGCATGTCGTCCCACACCGCCGGATCGGGCTCGGGCTGCGCCCAGCCGACGCGCGAGGCGGTGTGATGCATGCCACCGTTCTCGATGCCGAAGTCAACTCCCGTTGCGTGGCAGCTCCAGCAGCGCTCCTCGAACTCGGCGCCGAGCTCGCCGCTCAGACCCCGCCGGAAGGTTTGCGCATGTGCAGTAGCTTCCCACCCCGTGGCCTCGCGCTCGTGACAGCCCTCTCGGCCGCAGTCGCGCGGCACGTCCTCGTACGCGCCTGCCTGCAATAAGATTTGCAATCCACTAGGGTCGTGCTCGACGACGTACGTGCCGAATCGGTCGGGACGGAACGATGGCGTGCGCACCGACGCGTCGGTGAGCTCGGCCTCGCTGTGATCGGGTCTACTCGCGAGGTTCCACGCGTGAGATCCGCCGCTTCCCCCGTTGAGATAGACGTCCGAACCGGTCGGCACCTGGAACAGCCCGCTCGCGGTCGGCGCCGCGACGACCCGCACGTCGCGCTCGACGAGGTGGCTGCCGAAGCGCGCGCGCAGGCGCAGCCGGTACTCCCCGCGCTGACGACGATCGAGCGCGATCACTCCGATGCGATCGTCGAGGCGCACGAGCTCCTCGAGGGGGTGCGTGCGCACCGCGAGCACACGCCCCTCGTCCTCGACCTGCATGCGATCTCCGAGCTCGGGACCGCCGGTCTGCTCCCACTCGATCGCACCGTCCGCAGGGCAGCGCAGTCGGGCCTCCACGCGCACGAGCGAGTCGAAGCCCACCTGCACGATGTCTTGCGGGACCTCGAGGCGCTCGTGGAGGTGCAGCACGACCTCGGGCGCACGCGCGCGCGAGACGTCGACGGTCTCGCTCGCGGCGCAGTGCCCGGGGGCCTCCGCGGTCAGGCGGCGGCCGCGTCCTTCTCCGACCGGCACGGTGAAGCGGCCCTCCGCGTCCGTCTCCGCCGTCGCGCCCGCGTCGGTCGACACGATCGCGCCCGCGATCGGCGCGCCCGTGCGTCCGTCGCGCACCACGCCGCCGACGTCGACGAGCGGCGCGGGCCCGCAGCCGCCGATCGCCAGCACGCAGCTCACCGCGATCGGCTCGAGGCTCGAGACGATGCTCGACACGGTCCTCGCGAGCGTGTCGACGCACGCCTCGAGGAAGGTCGGAGCTTCCTGCTCGGACGGGAGGCCGGAGGTGCTCGCCGAGGGGAGCCCGATCCGCGCGCGGACCATCGGGAGCGAGACTACCACCCTTCGGGGTCACGTCCACAAGTCCGCGCGTGGGTATCAACCTGGAAGCGGACGCGCGTCGCGCGCGCAAGAGCGAACGGCGGACGCTCGCGCGCCCGCCGTTCATCTCCCTGCAACTCGATTTTCTATTGTTCAGCGTCGGCGACGCATGCGGACGAGCGACGCGAGCACGAGCGTGATCAGTCCTGCGGCCGCGCTCCGCGACGACGCAGGCGCGCCGACGCGGCAGGAGCATCCATCCGTTCCACCTCCAGTCGTGCCGGCGTCCGTCGCCGACATCGAGCCCCCGTCGGAGCCCATCATCATCGTGCCTGCGTCGGTGCCGCCCATCGTGCCGGCGTCGGTGCCGGGCATGATCGTGCCGCCGTCGCCGGGCATCGTCATCGGGCGCGGCGGGCACATGCGGTCGAGGCCGTCGCACTCGTCCTCGGGGGCCGCGGGCTCCGCGCACGTCGTGTCGTCGCTCGGGTAGAGGAACTGGATCGCGGCGACGTCGTCGGTGCCGAGCATCTGCTTGCTCTGGTCGCCGGGCGCGTAGCGCGGGTATGTCGCGTTCATCTCCATCGCCGACGTGATCCCGAGCGAGCGGCCGATCAGCGCGGTCACCACGCTCTGCACGTCGAGCGAGTCGGCGTCGCCGTCGGTGGCCCACATGTGGTCGCGCGAGTTGAGCACCACGGTGCCGCCGATCAGCGTCCCGGTGCCGTCGTGCGCGAAGTAGAAGTGCCCGACCGACGGGCCGTCCGACCACTCCTCCGCCGTGTCGCTGAAGTAGACGAGCAGGTAGATCTCGCCCATGTCGCCTTCCCAGTGCGCGCGGTTCGTCGAGTCGCTCGTCGCGCCCTCGAGGAAGGCGAGCGTGATGCACTCGGCGCCCGCCCACGTCGCGAAGGCCGCGTCGATGGCCTCCGCGACGCCCGCGACGCCCGCCGGGAACGTCGACTCGTTGACGCGGTAGGTCACGTCGACGGTGCCGGCCGGCGGGTCATCGGTGTCCGCGTAGCGGATCGGCACGAGCGTGTCGGTGCCGCGGACCTCGATGTAGTAAGCGCGGGTCGTCACGGGCGTGACCACCATCGCCGCGGCGACGAGCGACCAAGCAAGGATGGGGAGGCGGTGCGACATCTGAGCTCAGCTCCTGTTCGTTTCACTCACACGATCCGCCGGTGGGCACGCACTGTTGCGTGACCCCGGACCGCGTCCCGATGGTCCTGCATTCGTAGCCCGCGCCGCAATCGCTCGCGCTCGAGCACGCGCGGCCGCACATCGCGTAGCCGTCCGAGCGGAAGATGCAGAGGTCCGCGTCGCCGCCGCAGTCGGTGTGGCTGTCGCAGAAGGAGCAGAGGCCTCCGTCCGAGGCGCACGCCGGCGCGGTGTGACTGGACGGGATGATGCAGTCCGCGTTGCCGTCGCCGTCGCGGTCCTCCTGGTCCTCGCAGCAGTCGTAGTTGAAGTAGAAGAACCGGCAGCCACAGGTCGTGTCCGGACGGTCGACGAGACCGCTCGCGGTCACCCGGGGCTCGACGCAGGCGCCCCAGCTCCCGTCAGGCAAGCAGGTTTGCTTGCCCCAGGAGCAGTAGGTCGCGTCGTCGCACCAGCGCTCCACGCCCGGGACGCACTCGCCCCGGCCGGTGTCCGGCACGTCGGGCTGGTCCGGCGTGCAGATGCGGAACTCGTCGCCGAAGTAGCAGTCCCAGTCGCCGCCGCCGCCGTCGTCCGGGTAGTCGGGGGTGGAGTCGGAGCAGACCACGAACTCCCCCTGCAGCTCGCAGTTCCACTCGCCGCCGCCGCCGCCGTCCGGCACATCGCCGCCGTGGCGCCGGCAGTGCGTCGTGCCGTCCTGATCCCAGCACGCCCACTCGCCGTCGTCCGGCACGTCGGGGTTGTTGTTGCGGCACTCGGTCGAGCCGTCGCCCGGGTCGTAGCAGCTCCACCCGCCGCCGTCGCCGGGGCCGCCGGGGATCGTCTCGCAGACGCGGAACTCGTCCTGGAACCAGCAGTTGTACGGGCCGCCCGCGCCGCCGTCCGGGTAGCTCGGCGTGTTGTCGGTGCAGACCACGAGGTCGCCCTGGAGCTCGCAGTTCCACGCCCCGCCGCCGCCGCCGTCCGGGAAGTCGCCGTTGCGCCGGCACACGGTGGTGCCCGCCACGTCCTCGCACTCCCAGCTGCCGCCGTCCGGATAGTCGGGGCCCGGGTTGATGCAGCGCTTGCGCCCGTCGGGCTGGTCCTCGCAGATCCAGTAGTCCGGGCACTCGTAGAGGCTACAGTCACCGCCGATCGCGCAGTCCGGGTCCGCCGGGCACACGGGCGTCGGGACCTCGCCGAGGTCTCCGTCGTCCGGCTGACCGAAGCGGTCGCCTCCGTTACCGAAGCCGCCGACGCACGCCGGCAGAGCGATCGACGCGATGAGCACGAGCCAGAGGTGGCGAGTGGGGCGCATGGTGGGTCTCCTCGACGTCCCGTGGTGCAGCCTCCATGCCGCACCCGTCTCGCCTGCGATCCGGCTCCCCGAGGCGCCGGCGGAGCGCTGCGTGCTCCGGACGTCCCCAGCCGGCGTTCCCCCCCGGGTACAGGCCTCGGCTCGGCGGCGCGCGCTATGCTCCCCACACCGTGCGCGCCGTGCTCCTCGTGCTCGCGAGCCTCCTCGCCGCGCCCACCGCGCGTGCGTTCGAGCGCACCCGGGTGGACACGGACCCCGACCGGGCGATCTTCTGGCAGTACCGGACCGTCTTGCTGCGGCCCGCGACCGCGACGTCGGGCGACCTCGACGCGACCGCGGTAGAGCGCGCGCTCGCGCGCTCCATCGCGACCTGGAACGAGGCCGCCCGCGGCTGCAGCGACCTCCTCCTCCGCGACGACGGGCCTCCCGGCTCGCTCGCCACGAACCTCTCGAGCGGCCGCCCCGACTTCGAGAACCGCATCGTCTTCCGCGAGGACGAGTGGCCCGCCGAGATCTCCTCGGCGACCCTCGCGCTCACCACCCTCGTGTACCGCCGCTCGACCGGCGAGATCGAGGACGCGGACGTCGATCTCAACGGCGTGCACCACACGTTCACCGACCTCGATGATCCGGCGCTCGCAATCGTAGATGTGCAAAATACATTGACGCACGAGCTCGGCCACTTGATCGGGCTCGCGCACGTCGACGACCCGGAGGCGACGATGTTCGCCATGAGCCTCCCCGGCGACCTCGACAAGCGCACCCTCGCGACCGACGACCGCGACGGGCTCTGCTTCGTCTACCCCGAGGGGCGGCTCACCCCGAGCGCGCCGCGGCTCCCCGGCGGCGAGCTGATGAGCGGCTGCGCCACGCGCCCTGCGCGCGGGGGCCTCGCGGCGTTGCTCGCGCCCGTCATGCTCGCGCTGCGTCGACGAAGGCGCGCAGCTCGGAGATGAGGCTCGCGGGGCGGAACGGCTTGCGCAGCCAGCAGAGGCGCGCGTCGTCGGGCATCGACCAGCCCAGCTCCTCGACGCTCGCGGCGCTGAGGATGACGATGGGGATCGCGTCGCCGCAGCGCTCGCGCACCGCGCGGTAGAACGTGAGGCCGTCCATGTCGGGCATCATCGCGTCGACGATCACGAGGTCCGGGGGCGTGGCGAGGATCCGCGCCATCGCGGCCTCGGGGTCTCCGAGCACCTCGGCGGCGCAGCCGCCCGCCGAGCGCAGGGTGATCTCGAGGAGCCGGCGCGTGGAGGACTCGTCGTCGAGCGCGACGACACGCCAGCCGAGCGCGTCGGTCCGCGGCGCGCTCTCCTTGGTCGGGGCCGACGCGGCGCCCTCGGCGCGCGGCGCGCCCGCGCTCGCGTCCTCGGCCGCCTTCGCCAGCCGGCGCGCGCCCTCGACCACCACCATCGCGGAGGCCCCGGACGCGATCGCGGTCTCGAGCCGTCCGGCGCGCTCCGTCAGCGCCTCGTGCCCGGCGCTCCCCGCGACGCCGCGGAGCTTGTGGCTGAGCCGCTTGATCTCGTCGCGCGCCCCGTCGTCGCCGGCGTCGAGCCGCGCGGCCGCCTCGCGGAGCGCGCGCGCGCGATCCGCGAACCCCGCCTCCGTCTTCGCGTGCAGCGCGGCGAGCCGCGCCTCGAGCTCGGACAGCTTGCTCACTCGTCCTCCCTCCGGAGCCGCAATTCTTGCATGAATTCTCGCGCGCGGGCACGCTGAGACACCATCGATGAGCCCGCCCGGCCGTCCCGAGGATCCACCCACGGTGCCGCCTCCGCATCGGAGCGCGCCGCCGTCGATCCCGCCGGGCGTCGGCCCCGGCACGGTGCTCGAGGGGAAGTACGAGCTCGTCGAGGAGCTCGGCGAGGGCGCGATGGGCGTCGTCTACCTCGGGCGCGACACGCGCCTCGAGCGCGACGTCGCGATCAAGTTCATCCAGCCCGAGATGGTGCGCAGCGACGAGGCGCACGAGCGCTTCCTCCACGAGGCGCGCGCGATGGCGCGCGTGAAGCACGTCAACGTCGTGGACATCTACTCGTACGGCGAGATCGCGCGCGCGCCGTACTTCGTGATGGAGTGCGTCCGCGGCGTCACCGCCTTCGAGTGGATGGAGACGCACGGGCACCCGCACCTCTCCGTCGACGAGGCGATCGGGATCCTCGATCAGACCTGCCGCGGCGTCGCCGCGATCCACGCGGCCGGCGCCGTGCATCGCGATCTCAAGCCCACCAACATCCTGATCGGGCCGGCGTTCCGCGTGTGCGTGATGGACCTCGGGCTCTCGAAGGTGCTCGACCGGCCGGCGAGCGCGCCCAAGGACACGGTGAGCGGGACGCCGGCGTACATGGCCCCCGAGGTGGTGCTCGGGACGCCCCTCGATCCGGTGCTCGAGCAGCAGGCGGACGTCTATGCGCTCGGGGTGATCGCGTTCGAGATGATGACGGGCCGGCTGCCGTTCACCCACGCGAGCCCGACGGAGATGATGCTCGCACACGTCGAGCAGCCGCCGCCGGTGCCGAGCGAGCTGCGCCACGATCTGCCCGAGGCGTTCGACGCGGTGATCCTGGCGGCCATGGAGAAGGACCCGCGCGTGCGGACGCAGGGTGCCGAGGCGTTCCGGCGCGCGCTCCTCGAGGCGCGCGAGAGCGTGAGCTCGCAGAAGTCCGCGCGGCGGATCCTGATCGCGGACGACGACGAGGACTTCCGCGCGCTCGCCGCCGAGACGCTGCGCTACGCGTTCCCGGGTGCGCAGATCGACGTCGTCGCCGACGGCGAGGAGGCGGTGCGCGTCGCCGAGCGCGGCCCGCTCTCGCTCGCCATCGTGGATCTGGACATGCCGCGGATGAACGGGGTCGAGGTGACCGCCGCGTTCCGCGCGACGCCGCACCTCGAGAAGACGCCGATCCTCGTCGTCACCGCGACGGGCGGCGCGCCGGACTGGCGGCTGCTCTCCTCGCTCGGCGCCGACGGCTTCGTGGTCAAGCCGATCGATCCGGTGAGCCTGATCGCGCTCGCGCGCCGCACCCTCGCCGCCTGAGCAAGTTTACTTGCGGGCCGCAGAGAGGTGCGCGATCGCGAGCGCGAGCGCGTCGGTCGCGTCCACGCCGTACGCCTCGTCGAGCGCGAGCATCGCGCCGACCACGCGCCCGAGCTGCTGCTTGTCCGCTGCGCCCCGGCCGCCGACCGTGCGCTTCACGAGCGCGGGCGAGTACTCCGCGAGCTCGAGGCCCCGCCGCGCGACGAGCAACAGCACGACGCCTCTCACGTGGCCGAGCTTGATCGCCGCGTTCGGGTACTTCGCGTAGAAGACGTCTTCGACCGCGACCGCGCGCGGCCGGTGCTCGTCGATCACCGCGCCGAGCCGGTCGAAGACGACCTCGAGCCGATCCGCGAGCGGCGCCTTGGGGTCGAGCACGATCACGCCCGCGGCCACGCCGCGCAGCCGGCCGCCGCTCTTCTCGACCACCCCCCAGCCCGTGCGGCGCGTACCGGGATCGACGCCGAGGACTCGGCTCGCGCGGGGTTCGGCGCTCACGGGGCGGACCGTGAGGGAGCCCGCGGGGTGCGTCAACCGCCCGCGTGGTATGACGCGCCCATGTTCGAGCTCCCCCCCGCGCCGCGCATGAGCGGCGGTCTGTTGCGCTCGGTGGTGGCCGCGGCCGGCGCCGAGCCCGTGCGGCGCGCGCTCGCCGCGATCATGCGCAAGGAGCTCGGCATCGACGCCGCGCTCGCGCTCCCAGCGTCGACGCGCGCCCGCATGCCGCTCTCCGTCGCCGTGCTCGCAGGGCGCCCGCCGCGCGCGCGGCCGTCCGAAGCGCTCGGTGTCCCGGCCGCGCCGACCGCGCTGCCGAGCGCGGCGAGCTGGCACGCGCGCTATGCGGCGGGCGACGCGCGACCGGTCGAGGTCGTCGAGCGCGCCCTCGCGGAGGCGCGGCGCCTCGCCGCCGCGCGGCCGACGATGAGCTGCATGAGCGTGATCGACGACGCGGGCGCGCTGCGCGACGCGGCGGCGAGCGAGAAGCGCTGGGCCGCGGGTGCCCCGCTCGGCCCGCTCGACGGCGTCGTCGTGCCGGTCAAGGAGGAGGTCGACCTCGTCGGGATCGGGAACCGCCTCGGCACCGCGTTCGTCGAGCCGACGACTGACGCCGTCGACGGAACGAGCGCCGCGCGCCTGCGCGCCGCGGGCGCGATCCTGCTCGGGCACACGTGCATGACCGAGATGGGGATGTCGCCGCTCGGCGGCAACGTGCAGCGGCCGATGCCGCGCAACGCGCACGCCATCGATCGTCTCGCGGGCGGCAGCTCCACCGGGAGCGCCGTCGCGGTCGCCTCGGGCCTGTGCCCGGTCGCGCTCGGGAGCGACGGCGGCGGCTCGGTCCGGATCCCCTCGTCGTTCAACGGGCTCTTCGGGATCAAGCCGACGTTCGGGCGCATCTCGCGGCACGGCGACGGCTTCGACGGGACGATGGACCACCTCGGGCCGCTCGGCGTCTCGGCGCGCGACCTCGCGATCTTCCTCGAGGTCGCCGCGGGCGAGGATCCGCTCGATCCGCTCACCCACGGCTCGCCCGACGTCGCCGCGGGCTCGCTCGTCGCCGCGCTCGGGCAGGGCGTGCGCGGGCTCCGCATCGGGGTGCTCGGCGACGAGATCGCCGCCGCCGACGAGGCCGTGCAGGACGCCTGCCGCGAGGCGCTCGCGTCGCTCGAGAAGGACGGAGCAATCCTCGTTGACGTCTCGCTCCCCCTCGCGGCGCACGCGCCGGGCATCGGCTACCTCACGATCGGGCTCGAGACCTACGCCTCGCTCCTCGGGCCGCGGCGCGACGCCTTCGACCGCATGGGGCCCGACCTGCAGCTCCTCATGCGCCTCTTGTCGACCTTCGCGGCGGGGGACTACCTCGACGCCCAGTCCCTCCGCGCGCGGCTCCGCCTCGAGGCGGCGGCGGCGCTCGCGGACGTCGACGTGCTCGCGCTGCCGACGACCGGATCGGTGGCGCCCGAGGTGACGGCGCTCGACCTCGAGGCCGGGTTCGCGGACACGCCCGCGCTCCACGCGGCGTGTCGTTTCGCGTTCCTCGGGAACCTCACGGGGCTCCCCTGCGGCACCGCGCCGGTGGGCTCGGGCGACGCCGGCCTGCCGGTCGGCCTGCAGATCGTCGGAGACGCGTTCGACGAGGCGAGCGTGCTCGCGGTGCTCGCGCAGCTCGAGCGCACGGGCGTCGCGGGCGTGCGCGTCCCGCGCGTCCCCGTGTACCCCCTCGGACGGTGATCCTCGATCGAAGGAGATCGTCCGATGACCACCCTCGGAACACCGCGGACCACCACGAGCACCAAGGTGCTCCTCCTCGGCGCGGGCGAGCTCGGCAAGGAGGTCGCCATCGAGCTGACCCGCCTCGGCGTCGAGGTCGTGGCCGTGGATCGTTACGCGGGCGCCCCCGCGATGCAGGTCGCGCACGCGTCCCACGTGATCCCGATGACCGATCCCGCGCGCCTGCGCGCGACCATCGAGGAGGAAGAGCCCGACCTGATCGTGCCGGAGATCGAGGCGATCGCGACCGAGGAGCTGCTCCGCCTCGAGGCGGAGGGCTTCACGGTGATCCCGACCGCGCGCGCGGCGCGGCTCACCATGGACCGCGAGGGGATCCGCCGGCTCGCCGCCCAGGAGCTGGGCCTCCGCACCTCTCCGTACCGCTTTGCGGGGTCCGAGGCCGAGTACCGCGCGGCGGTCGAGGCGATCGGGCTGCCGTGCGTGGTCAAGCCGGTGATGAGCTCGTCGGGCAAGGGGCAAAGCACCTTGCGCGATTCAAACGACGTGGACCGCGCCTTCGCCTACGCGAACGAGCAGGCGCGCGCCGCGGCGGGCCGCGTGATCGTCGAGGGCTTCGTGGACTTCGACTACGAGATCACGCTCCTCACCGTGCGCCACGCGGGCGGCACGACGTTCTGTGCGCCGATCGGGCACCGCCAGGTGCACGGGGACTACGTGGAGAGCTGGCAGCCGCAGCCGATGAGCGAGGCGGCGCGCGTGGAGTCGGAGCGCATGGCCCGCGCGGTGACGGATTCCCTCGGCGGCCGCGGGATCTTCGGCGTGGAGCTCTTCGTGAGAGGTGACGCGGTGTGGTTCAGCGAGGTGTCGCCGCGCCCCCACGACACCGGGATGGTGACGATGATCTCGCAGGACCTGAGCGAGTTCGCGCTGCACGCGCGCGCGATCCTCGGCCTGCCGATCCCGACGCCGCTCCGGCAGCACGGTCCGAGCGCCTCGGCGGTCATCCTCGCGACGGGCGAGAGCGACGCACCCGCGTTCGAGCACGTGGACCGCGCGCTCGTCGAGCCCGACACGCAGCTGCGTCTCTTCGGCAAGCCCGAGGTGCGCGGGCACCGCCGGCTCGGCGTCGCGCTCGCGCGCGCGGCCACGATCGAGGAGGCGCGCGAGAAGGCGAGCCGTGCGGCCGCCGCCGTTCGCGTGGTCCTCTGAGGCTCAGCTCTTGGCGAGCTCGGCCCGGAGGGCGAGCATCTCGGCGCGCGCCTGCGCGTCGACCGCCGGGAACTTCGGACCGATCGCCTCGAGCGTGCGCCGGAAGACGTCGGCGACGACGCGCCGCATGTAGCTCTTGTCGTCGGCGGGCACCGCGTACCACGGCGCCCACGGGCGGCTCGTCTCCGCGAGCGCGCGCTCGTACGCCTCCATGTACCGGTCCCACAGGCGCCGCTCGGCGATGTCGCCCGCGTTGAACTTCCAGTGCGCCTCCGGGTCGTCGATGCGATCGATGAAGCGATCGCGCTGCTCCTCGTGGCCGACGTTGAGCCAGAACTTGAGGATGACGGTCCCGTTGCGCGCCAGGTGCTTCTCGAAGTCGCGGATCGACTCGTAGCGCTCGGCGAAGAGCGCCTCGAGCTCGGGCGGCCGCGGGATCCGCTGCCGGCCGAGGTACTCCGGGTGGACGCGCACCACGATCACCTCTTCGTAGTGGCTGCGGTTGAAGATCCCGATCCGCCCGCGCTCGGGGAGCTGCCGGGAGATGCGCCAGAGGAAGTCGTGGTCGAGCTCCTCGGAGCTCGGCGACTTGAACGAGGAGACCTGGCAGCCCGCGGGGTTCACGCCGCTCATCACCGCGCGGACGGTGCCGTCCTTGCCGGCCGCGTCCATCGCCTGGAAGACGAGGAGCACCGCGTGCGAGTCGTTCGCGTAGAGCGCCTGTTGGAGCTCGCTGATCGCCTCGATCGACTCGGCGAGCGCGGCCCGATTGGCCTCCTTGTTCTTCTTCCCGCCCTCGCCCTTGGGGGGGCCGGTCGGTGCGTCGACGACGCGGAAGCTGCCGTCGATCGGGACGAGGTACGGGCTCTCCACCGGGCGGAAGCGGGGGTCGCTCATCGCGCGAGGATACACGCGTCAGCGCGCCACCTCGCGGAAGACCTCGAGGGCGCGGTCGATCTCCTCATCCGTGACGTACGGCGCCGGGCCGAGGCGCAGGAGCCGCCCGCGCGCGTCGACGCGGACGCCCCTCTCGTGCAGCCGGGACACGGAGCCTGGCGCGTCCTCGAGCTCCACCGTGACGAACCCGCCGCGCGCCTCGGGGGTGCGCACGCGGAAGCCCTCGAGCCCGGTGCGAAGGCGTTCCGTCTGCCGGAGCGAGAGCTCCCGCAATCTGTCGATCCGCAAGTCGTGTTGCGCGAAGAACCGGATCACGCGGCGGGCGCGGTAGTGGCTCGTCGGGTCGTAAGTGGCCCCCGCGAAGCGATCGGCCGGGCGCGCGCCGTAGCCGAGG
>JAYRVK010000757.1:0-6392 GCA_041918555.1 Sandaracinaceae bacterium | reverse complement strand
CCGCCATCACGAGCGCCGCGCCCACGACGAGCGCGAGCGCGATGGCGGCGGCGATCAGGGTGACTTCCATCGTCCCGAGAATGAGGCCAGGCGCGCGCGATCGCCAGCCTCAGGGCGCGGGGGGCCGCTGCCCGACGAAGAACCGCGTGGGGTTGTAGCAGCCGACGTAGGCGCGCAGGCGCGTGTTGGTGTCGCGCTCCGCGGCCGCGGCGGTCGCCGAGCCCGACCACGACTCGGTCATGCCCTCCCAGCTCCAGCCCATGATCGGGTAACCGCGTCCGTGCCGCACCTGCACGCCCGCGGGGAGCCCCTCGGCCACGCGCGAGGTGCCGTACCCGACCACGTGCACCTCCTCGATCCGCACGCCCTCCGCCAGGCGCAGCACCCAGTCGGTGCTGCCGTAGGAGCTGAGCAGCAGCACGATCGGCGCCGCGGTCCGCGCGATGTCGACGGTGATCACGTTGTCGCCGCGCTGCGCCTCGTATGCGCCGATCACGAGCAGCTCGCGGCCGCGCTGGAGCTGGCACTCGTACGGGATGTACTCGCTGAACTGCCGATCGCACTCGACGTGCAGATCGACGGGGACCGCGCACGGCTCGGCGCCGGCCGGGATCGCGACGGCGACGGGAGGTCCGTCGCCGGGCGGCGGCGGCGGCGGCTCGGGGGGGGGAGGCAGCGGACGCGGCGCGGGCGTGGGCGCGGGGACGCTCGGGATCGCGGGGAACGTGGGGACGTTCACGATCGGGCCCGGCCCCGGCGTGCTGACCGGCGGGCTCGGGGGGTCGTCCTCGGAGAGCACGAGCGTGCCCAGGCCCGCGCCCACGCAGACGAGCGGGAGCACCACCGCGAGGACCGCGAACCCGATCCAGAGCCCGCGCGACGAGCCGGACGCAGGCGGCGTGACGCCCTGCCCGGTGGGCGGGCTGGTCATCGCGGTGCCGGGCGCGGAGCCCCACGTCGGCGGCGGCGTGGCGAAGGGCGGCGGTGTCCCGCCGAAGGACGGTGGCGGCGCGCCGTGCGTGGCCGACCCGTAGGAGGACGGACCTCGCGAGATGGGCGGCGGCGCCGGGCCGCCGTACGAGGGGGGGGGCGTGCCGTGCGTGGCCGCGGACGGCGCCGCCGCGTACGAGGGCGGCGGCGCGGCGTGGGTGGCCGGCGCGCCGAACGGCCCCGAGGTGTTCGGGATCGCGGCGGCCCCGCCGACGGACCAGCCCGAGAAGCCCGCGGGCGTGGGCCCGGTCATGGCGGCGACGTCGGCGAGCGCGCGGTGCATCTCCGAGGCGGAGGCGAAGCGCAGGCGCGGGTCGCGCTCGAGCGCGCGCGCGATGAGCGACACGAGCCGCGGCGGCGCATCCGTGAGGTAGCGATCGAGCCGCTCGGACGGGCGGCCCTTCACGCGCTCCATGAGGTCCGAGAAGGACTCGGACTCGTAGGGCAGCCGGCCGGTGAGCGCCTCGAACAGGATCGCGCCCGCGGCGTAGAGGTCCGCGCGGTGATCGACCTTGCTCGAGTCCTCGAGCTGCTCGGGCGCCATGTACGCGGGGGTCCCGAGCACCGCGCCCGTCTTCGTCATCCCGGCGACCTTGCCGGGCTCGAACACCTTGCTGATCCCGAAGTCGAGGATCTTCACGAAGGGCTGGCCGTCGCGGCCGCGCGTCAAGAAGATGTTCGCGGGCTTGAGGTCGCGGTGCACGACGCGCGCGGCGTGGGCCGCGCCGAGGCCCTCGAGGAGCTGGAGCCCGATCGCCACCGCCTCGGCGATGGGCAGGCGGCCGCTCTGCGTGATCCGCTGCTCGAGGTCCTGGCCCTGCAGGACCTCCATCGCGAGGAACGGCCGGCCGTCCGGGGTCACGCCCGCGTCGGAGACGCCGACGATGTGCGGGTTGCCGACGCCCGCCGCGGTCTGCGCCTCGCGCAGGAAGCGATCGACCATGCCCGGCTCGGTGCTGTGCTGCGGCGCGAGCACCTTGAGCGCGACCTCGGTCGCGAGCACGACGTGGCGCGCGCGATAGACCGTACCGAAGCCGCCGTGCCCGAGCACCCCGAGGATCTCGTACCGATCGATCCGCTGCGGCGCGGCGTCCACGTCGCGCATGTTGCTATGCTGCGCCGCCGATGGCGAGCGAACGAATGCTGGAGGGGATCCGGGTCCTCGACTTCTCGCAGAACCTGCCGGGCCCGTACGCGACGTTCCTCCTCGCGGGCTGGGGCGCCGACGTGGTGAAGGTGGAGCCGCGCAAGGGCGATCCGGCGCGCCACATCGAGCCGTTCTTCACGATGGTCAACCGCGGCAAGCGGAGCGTGGTCCTCGATCTGCGCGACGAGGCGAGCCGGCCCGCGCTCGAGGCGCTCGTGCGCTGGGCCGACGTGCTGATCGACGGGTTCCGACCCGGCGTGATGGCGCGCCTGGGCTGCGACTTCGAGCGCGCGCGCGCGCTCAACCCGCGCGTGGTCTACTGCTCGATCAGCGCGTTCGGGCAGGACGGGCCGCTCCGCGAGCACCCGGGGCACGACCTCAACCTCCAGGCCCTCGCGGGCGTGTGCCACCTCGAGCGCGACGCGGCCGGCGTCCCGCGCGGGAGCGTGATCCCGATGGCGGACCTGTCGACCTCGCTCGTCGCGGTGAGCGGGATCGTCGCGGCGCTCCTCGCGCGCGAGAAGGACGGTCAGGGGCGCTACCTCGACGTCGCGATGGCGGACGCCGTGCTCTCGTGGGCCAACGTCTGGGGCCTCGGCATCGACGTCGCGGGCCGTACGGACCGGGAGCTGTCGCGCGGAGGGCCCGTGGCCAAGCGCCTCGCGCGGCCCTTCGTGGCGCACCTCGAGCGCCTGAAGCTCTACGCGATGCCGCAGTACGGGGTGTATCGATGCAAGGGAGGTGGACACCTCTCGCTCGGCATCGTCGACGAGGCGCACTTCTGGAAGGCGCTCTGCGAGGTGCTCGGGCTCGGAGCCGTCGCGAAGATCCCGGTGCCCGGCCTCGTGGCGGCGGGGCCCGTGGTGCGCCCGCTGATCGCGCGGCGGCTCCGGCGCGACACCGCCGAGCGCTGGTGCGAGAAGCTGCGCGCGGCGGGGGTCCCCGCGTGGCCGGTGCGCTCGCCCGCGGAGGCGGCGCGCGAGCCGCAGGTCGCCGCGCGCGGGCTCGCGGACGCGCGCGGCTGGATGCGCTCGCCGCTCCCGGGGGCGGGGCCGGCCGGCGCGCGCGCGCCGGAGCGAGGCGAGCACACCGACGCGATCCTCGCGGAGCTCGGGGTGACGGAGCGCCCGAGCGCGCGCGCATGAGGTCCTCCCTCGGCCTGGGCCTAGCCCTGCTCGCGCTCGGGTGCGGCCCCTCGCGGGTCCGCTGGGAGCCCCAGCCGACCGCGCCCGAGGCCTCGAGCTTCGCGCTCGTCTCGGCCGGCGCGCGCTTCCACGTCGCCCCCGATCCCCGCGCGCCCGCCGTCGCGCTCGCGCCCCCCGGCGCGGAGCGCGCGCCGTGGCTCGCCGACGCGTTCGTGGTGGTGCGCGTCCTCGCCGAGGAAGACGGCTGGGCCCGCGTGGAGACGCTCGGCGCGGCCCCCGAGGCGCACTGCGTGCCCGAGGCGGTCCCCGGGCTTCGTCCACTTCGCTTGCGATTGTACGTCGAGTCGCGCGCCCTCGCGGCGCTGACGGTGCGCGAGGTGACGCAGCGGTTCGACGACGGCACCTCGATCTGGCTCGCGCGCGGCGTCCCCCTCGAGCGGCTCTCGCGCGACGGCTTCCACCGCGTGCGCCTCGGCGCGCTGAGCACCGTGATCCGGCTCGCGCCGAGCGACGTGGGCCAGCGCTACCTGCCGAGCGAGCCCCGACCCGCGGCCGTGCCCGCAGGCCGGCTCGCGCTCGACGCGCTCCGCGCGGGCGTGCCGATCCTCGGGCAGACCGGGCGCGTGCACTCGGCCGAGGCGACCGAGGACGTCCCGCTCGCCGCGATCGAGCCGCGCGGCTCCGAGTCGATCGTCGTGCTGGCCCCGCGCTGCGCCGAGCTCTCCGTGCGCGTGCCCGCGCACGTCGTGGGCGAGCCGCCCGACGCGCTCGCCGCGACGCCCGAGCCAGCGGCGCCGGTCGCGCCGCCGTGGGTCGAGGCCGGGACGGAGATGTTCTGGCCCGGGGGCCGCGACGCCGGATCGGTCGCCGAGCGCCTCGCCCTCGACCGCCCGATCGAGGACGGGAGCGAGCTGCGCTGCTTCGGCCGCTCGCTCCACGGCGAGGACGACCCAGGGATCGTGCTCTGCTTCCGGCGCGCCGACGTGCACGAGCCCGGCGCGGCCGCGCGCGGCCTCGACACGCCTGGATCCAAGGGCCGTCGCGATCGATCGCGGGTGAAGTAGGATCCGCGCCGTGGGCACGCTCGCGCCCGGCTCGCGCATCGACCAGCGCTACCGCATCGTCGGGCCGCTCGGCGCGGGCGGCATGGGCGTCGTGTACCGCGCGCGCGACGAGAAGCTCGGCCGGCAGGTCGCGCTCAAGACGCTCTCGAAGGAGCTCGTCGACAGCGACAAGGCGCGCGCGCGGCTCAAGCGCGAGGCGCGCGCGGCGGCGGCGCTCGAGCACCCGGGGATCGCGCAGGTCTACGACGTCGGCGAGACCGAGGACGGAGGGACCTACCTCGTGATGGAGCTCGTGCGCGGGCGCTCGCTCCGCGAGCACATGCGCGAGGGCTCGCTCGATCGCGCGGCGCGGCTCGCGATCATCCGCCAGATCGGCGACGCGCTCGATCACGCGCACCGCTCGGGCGTGATCCACCGCGACATCAAGCCCGAGAACATCATGGTCCGCGACGACGGCCGCGCGTGCCTGCTCGACTTCGGGCTCGCGAAGGACCTGGGAGTCGGGACCGCCGACACGCTCGCGAGCGACACGCCGGGCGAGGAGCCCGAGCACCTCACGAAGGAGGGCGCGCTGCTCGGGACCCTCAGCTACCTCGCGCCCGAGCAGGCGCGCGGGCGCGGCGTCGGGCCCAGGAGCGATCAGTTCGCGCTCGCGACGACCGCGTACGAGGCGCTCGCCGGGCAGCTCCCGTGGGACGGGCCGAACGCGGCCGCGGTGCTCGCGCAGATCCTCGTCGACGACGCGCCGCCGCCGAGCAGCCTCGAGAGCTCGCTCCCGCTCGCGACCGATCGCGTGTTCGCGCGCGCGCTCGCGAAGCGGCCCGAGGATCGGTTCGAGGACGTGGCCGCGTTCGCGCGCGCGCTCGCCACGTCGTTCGACCCGGGGGCGCCGAGCGATCCGCCCGCGCGCGTCGAGACCACGCCCCCCCCCGCCGGGCCGACGGGTCGCGCCGCGTGGCTCGCGTGGGGCCTCGGCGGCGGGGGCTTGCTCGCGCTCGCGCTCGCGGTCGGGCTCTTCTGGGACCACGGCTCCCCGGATCCCGACCCCGCGCCCGCGGGCCTGTCGCCGGGCGCGGTGATCGGCTGCCCGGTGCTCGCGGCCGAGGGCGTCGAGTCGCCGAGCTCGTGGCTCGGCGCGATGGCCGCGGACCAAGCGTGCGAGCGCCTGCTGTGGAGGCTCGGCGGCGACCCCGCGCGCACGCGGTTCCCGGCCGAGCTCCTCGGCCTCCCGGTCGTCGCGGACGACGACTTCCCCGAGGATCCCTGGGTCGCCGAGGGCGTGGCGGAGCGGACCGAGACGGCGGCGCGCGCGCTCGACGCATGGATCGCGGGCACCGTGACGCGCAGCGCGGAGGACACCTTCGAGGTCGCGCTCGAGCTGCGCACGCGGGACGCGAGCGCGCCGCTCGCCACCGCGCGCGGCGAGGGCGAGGCGCTGCACCGCGCGACGGCGCAGGCGATCGACGCGATGGCCGCGTCCGGTGCGCTGCCGACGCGCGAGCGGATCGAGCCGGAGATCGCCCCGTGGATCGGGACCGACGACGTCGAGCTCGCGCTCGGGATCCACTACGACCTCGGCTACGGGACGCTCTCGGGGCACGGCGCCGAGGAGGCGTGCCGCACCCTGATCGCGCGGCGAGCGGAGCTCGGGCCGACCGCGGGCGAGGTCCAGCGCTCGTGCAGCCGCGTCGGCGCGGAGGGCGTCGAGCTCCTGCGCCGGCCGACCCTCGATCGATCGTCCCCCGCCGCGCTCGCGCTCACCGCGCCCGAGGACCTCGAGGGCCTCGACGAGGCCGCCGCGCGCGCCCTCGCCGCGGAGCTCGCCGCGGCGCGGCGCGAGGCCACGACCCCGCTCGCGCAGGCGACCCTGGCCAAGGGCGAGATCCAGATCCTCCAGCAGCTCGACGACTCGGACCGCGCGCGCGATCTCTTGCTCACCGCCGCGCGCGAGCTGCCGCACGACTGGTTCCTGCGCGTGCACCTCGTTCGGCTGATGCTCAACACCGACGGGGCGTTCGCGGCCACGCGCGCGCTCGCCGCGTGGCT
>JAYRVK010000756.1:0-14518 GCA_041918555.1 Sandaracinaceae bacterium | reverse complement strand
TGGTGTTCGGCGGCGACCCGGGTGGGTTCGTCGGGAGCGCGGGCATGGCCGCGCTCGATCTCGCCTCGGGCACGTGGACCGCGATCACGGCGCCCGGCGGGCCGAGCGATCGGCTGTACCACGCGGGCGCGCGGGTCGGCGACGAGCTCGTCGTCTTCGGAGGCGCGAACGGGTTCAACCCGCCGTACTTCGACGACACGTACGTGTTCGACCTCGCGAGCGACACGTGGCGCGCGCTCGCGACCACGGGGGACCCGCAGCCGCGCTTCGGGATGGAGCTCGTCGCCGACGAGGCGAACGGCCGCGTGCTCATGGCCTTCGGGCACGACGACACGGACCTCGGCAACCGCAACGACGTGTACGCGCTGGATCTCGCGAGCGGGGCGTGGACGCAGCTCCACGTCGGCGACACCCCGAACAACCCGCCCACCGGGATGTGCATGTTCCCCGCCGACTTCACGGTGCTCGAGGAGGGGAGCCCGGAGCGGCGCTACTCGGTCGGGCTCGCGCAGACCGACGCGATGGCCTACGTCTTCGGGGGCAAGGCGGATTGCGGTTATCTGAACGACGTGTGGCGCCTCGAGCTCGCGAGCGGTGCGTGGACGCGGGTGCGCGCGTCCACCGGCGGCGAGGTGTGCCTGCGCACGGGGCGCACGGACTGCTCGACCCTCTGCTTCTGAGCCGATGAGCGAGCCCCGACGCCCTTCGCAGCTGCTCGCGGGGATCGCGGCCGCGCTGCCCCTCTTCTTCCTCGCGGGCGGCTGCGGGCTCTACGCGATCACCGTGAGCGCCTCGACGGGCGGGGGGGGGGACTCCCTCGCGGGGAGCTTCCGCGAGATGGGCGGGCTCGCGGCGCTCGTCCTCGTCGTGACGAGCGCGGGCAGCGCGGTCGCGATCGCGATCTGCCTCTACGCGCTGGGCCGCGGCGTGCGACTCCCGGTCGCCGCGCCGCTGTTCCTGGCCTCGCTCCCGTTCCTCGCCGGCGAGGCGTTTCGCGCCCGCGGGATGGACATGGTCTTCGAGGCAGTGTCGTACGCAGATCCGTCGTCGCGCGCCGCGCTGATGGCGGCGGGGATCTCGGAGGCCACGTGGGCTCGCTTCCTCGGGGCCGCGCTCGCGAGCGCGCTCTGCGCGTCGGTAGCCATCGGGATCGCGCTCGCGGCGATCGGTCAGCGCGCGCCGCGGCGATCGGCGATCGGCGCCGTCATCGGAGGTGCGCTCGCGAGCCCGCTCGTCCTCCTCGCGCTGTACACGTCGTTCGTCACGGGCGAGGCGAACGCGATCTTCCTCGTCGCCGCGATCGGTGCGCTGATCGCAGCCGCCGGCGGCGGCTTCGGGATCGGGGCCGACGAGCCGCACGGACGGAGCGCGGCGCTCGGCGCCGCGGCGCCGCTCGCGGGAGGCCTCGCGGTCTCGTTCGCGGTGGCGTGCGTGCTCTCGGCGGGGCTCGTGCAGATCTTCCGCGCGATCGCGTTCGCAGCGCCGGACGTTCGCGGCGAGCTGCTGGCGCGCGCGATCGAGGAGCTCGCTCCGCTCGAGCTCGCCGCGACCGCGACCCTGCCCCTCGCGCTCGTGACCGCGGTCGCGCTCGCCGGTTGGAGCCTCGCGCGGCGCGTCGTGCCGAGCATCGGGCGCATCGCGGGCGCGGCCGCCATCCTCGCGGTGCTCGCGATCGCGCTCGGGGCGGACGCCTTCGTGCAGACCTCGGCCGAGTCGCGCATCGAAGCCGCCTCGGCGTCACCGTGGGAAGGCGCCGACTTCGCGCCGGTCACGCTGCCCGGCGCGGGCGACGAGCGCCCCGCGTTCCTCCTCGGACCGGGGGGCCTCGCCGCGCTCGACGGAACCCCGGTCGCGACGTTCGCGCCGGACGCGCTCGCGCGGGCGCTCGAGGACGCGGCGCGCGCGGAGCCGCCGCCGAGCGAGGACGACTTCGACTTCGATCGAGCGCCGGGGCTCGTCGTCGCGCTCGATTCGCGCGTGCCGGCGGCCGGGCTGCGCGCGTTCTTCGACGCGGTCGCGACCGCGCGGATCGCGGGGGTGCAGCTCCAAGGCGAGGCGCGCGGAGGGGTCCCCGCGGAGGCACGCGAGGCCGTCGCGGACGCGTTCCCCGGGCTCGCGGCCGCGCTCGCGGGCCGCGGCGCCGTCGACGTGTTCGTCAGCGGCGCGCTGCCGGCCGGCGTACAGGGGCGCGATCCGATCCTTCGGCACGCGACGCTCGGCGCGACCGCCCCCGCGGAGTTCCAGACGCGCGAGGGCGCGCGCGTCGCGGATCGACGGCTCGGCGCGGAGATCTCGGGGTACGAGCCGCGCGCGCCCCTCTACGTGACGATCGGCGACGTTGCGACGGGGACGAGCCTGGCCGAGCTCGGCGCGGCCGCGTGGGAGAGCCGCCTCGTCCCGGTGATCGTGACGGCGGGGGCCCCCGTCGATCCGGCGCCTCCCGATGCCCGCGAGGAGGAGCGCGGGACCGTCGCGGCCGCGCTTCGCGGCGACGCGGCGATCGGCGAAGCCCAGGACGAGCAGGGCACCGGCCTGTTCGACGCCGGGATCGTCACGCGCACGCTGCGCTCGCGCGCGAGCGCGATGCGGGTCTGCTACGAGCGCGAGCTCCGGACCGACCCCGCGCTCGCGGGACGCGTGGTCGTGACGTTCACCGTGCAGCCGAGCGGGGCGATCAGCGGCGCGAGCGCGACGGAGAACACGTCGGGGAGCGAGCCCCTCGCCAGCTGCGTGGTCGCCACCGTGAGCCGGCTCCGGTTCAACCCGGGGCCCGAGGGAGGGAGCGTGACGTACGCCTACCCGTTCGTCTTCGCGCCGGCGCCATGAGGACGCGCTCGATCGCCGGGCTCGTCGCCCTCTCGTGCCTCGCCAGCCCCGCGCAGGCCCAGGACGAAGAGCCCGCGCCGATCGAGCTGCCCCCGCCGACGCTCGTCGAGGAGACGCCAGCGCTCCCGCCCGAGCCGCTCCCGGAGCCGCCCGAGGAGGAAGGAGAATCGCAAATCCTCTTGCGCATCGGGCCGGGCGATCACCCGGAGTGGGAGGGGAGCGAGACGGCCCCGCGCGACATTCCGTTCGAGACGCCGGGCGACTTGCGCACGACCGAGGATCTCCGACAGAGCGCCCCGGGGGTCCGGCTCGACAGCACGGACCCCGAGCCCGACGAGCGACCGCTGCCACCCTTCGTGCTGGCCGCGGGGGCGGGCTACGCGCGGTTCCTGTCGACGGAGCCGATCGACTTCTTCCGCGTCGAGGAGCGCTTCGAGGCGACGATCCCGGAGTTCACCACTCTTCGCCTCGGTGCCAGCGCGTCGCAGATGTTCGGCGAGAACGGCTACATCGTTGGCGGCGGCGTGCGCCTCGGCCTCGGCGTCCCGTTCTGCCGGAACGCGGATCTCGTCTGCGAGGGGGTCGCGTACGTCCAGCCCGGGTTCCTCGCGGGGCTGACCGGTCCGCGCTTCGATCTCGACGCGCTCCTGAGCCTGCGCCTGATCCTCGCGCGCACCGTGCAGGTCGCCGCCGAAGGGGGCTACTCGCTCCTCTTCGACGGCAACTCGCTCTTGCACGTGACCGGCGCGGCCGGCTTCGTGTTCTGAGCGGCTACTCGATGATGATGATCTCGGGCGGCCGCGGCGGGACGAGGAAGTAGACGTCGCGGCTGTCGAGCTCGGTGAAGCCGTCGCCGATCACGGCGACCGTGGCGCGGAAGAGCTGCGGGTCGTCGGTGCGCATGACGGTGGTGTTCATGCGCGGGTAGACGTCGAAGCAGACGCGGTCGTCGGTGCGGACGTTCGGGAACGTGTCGAGGACCCCATCCATGTCGCGGTCCTCGGCGACGCGCGCCTGGCAGCCGCGGACGCGGTTGCCCATCGGGTTCGCCTCGAGGTGATCGAAGAACGCCGCGCGGGTGTCGACCGCGTCGGTCGCGTCGTCGCGGAACTCGGCGGTGACGTCGAGGCGGCTCTGCTCCGCGAGCGTCTGGATGTTCCGCACGACCGCGTCGCTGATCGTGCCGCCCATGAAGTTCTCGACGAGCGGCATGCCCATGTCGTCGACCGCGCCGGTGTCGCGCGCGAGCTGCTCGAACTCCGCCTGCGTCGTGCCGAAGCCGCCGCCCTGGATGATCCCGGTCACGCGCACGCGGTTCTCCACGCACACGGCCACCATCTCGTCGTAGGTGACCGGCGTCGGGGTGATGCCGCTGTAGGCCTCGCTCCCGCCCGGCCCGTTGTGCATGTAGATGTCGGCGATCAGCACGATGATCGGCACCGCGTCGTCGCGGAAGCACGCGTAGCCGAACCGCTCGGCCGGGCACGGCATGAAGAGCGGGTTGCCGGCGCGCGACGGCGAGGACCAGAGCTCGCCGCCGGTCACCGCGGACCAGATCGCCTGCCCGTGGCTCTCGGCGCCGTCCGCGCCGCCGGCCGGCTCGTACACGCCGCCCGCCGCGCCCATCGCCGCCGCCAGGTCGTCCGTCACGTCGAGGTAGTGCTCGTAGGGCTTGTCGCCGGACGAGCCGTAGGAGCCGGTGGGGTAGTCGCGGAACCCGCCGAGACCGAACCAGCTGTTCGGGATCACCGCGCGCACGCGCGAGATGAGATCGGCGATGCCCGAGGCGAGCGAGCTGATCGAGCCGCCCATCGAGCCGGTCTCGTCCATCAGGAAGTACACGTCGGCGTTCTGGATGCTCGTCGCGAAGTCGAGGGTGTCGCGCGTCGGGTCCGGCGCCTCCTCGAAGTCGACGATGAACACGAAGTCCCCGCGCGTGCGCGGGCTGTCCTCGTCGTCGAGCGGGTCCGTGCCCGCCGCGGTCTCGATGAGGTCGTCGACGCCGTCCTCGTCGCTGTCGGCCAGCGTCGGGCTCGTCCCGTTCTGGTGCTCGACGCGGTCCGAGAGGCCGTCGTTGTCGCTGTCGGGGTCGCGGAAGTCGGGGACCATGTCGCCGTCCGAGTCGATCGGCTGGCTGAACACGTCGGCGTCGCCGGCCTCGACCTCGTCGAGCAGGCCGTCGTTGTCCGTGTCGAGGTCCTCGTGGTCGGCGAGGCCGTCGCGATCGGTGTCCGCGCCGAACTCGTCGCCGTCGAGGATCAGATCGTCGTCGGAGTCGGGATCGCGGTAGTTCGGCCGCCCGTCGCCGTCGGTGTCGAGCGGCGGATCGAGGACCCCGCCGAGCTCGTCCCGATCGCGCGCGAGGTCGTTGTCGTCGTCGGTGTCCGCGTAGTCCGGGTTGCCGTCGAGATCGAAGTCCGCGATGCCCTCCTCGGCGTCCGGGAACCCGTTGTTGTCGGAGTCCGTGTCGACGTAGTCGGGCGTGCCGTCGAGGTCCGAGTCGCGCGGCATCGTGCCGTCGGTCCCCGCCTCGTCGCGATCGAGGATGGTGTCCCCGTCCGAGTCGGTGTCGAGGTAGTCGAGCAGGCCGTCGCCGTCGCTGTCGCGGCGATCGAAGCGGCCCTCCACGTCGTCCGGGATGCCGTCGGAGTCCGAGTCGGCCCCCATCGGGATCTGGCCGTCGCCGACCCCCGCGTCGGTGCCGCCGCCCGAGTCACACCCGGGAGCGAAGAAGAGAAGGACCGCGAGCGCCAGCGCGAGACCGCGAAGAGAGGACATGCGGGAGACAGTAGACAAGGACCGGGGGCCGGTCGAGGTCCCCGCTCACAGCTGGTCGCGAGCGCTCTCGATCAGCCGCTCGAGCTCCTGCCACCACGGCATGCTGGAGGGCACCGTGGCGTGCAGCAGGCGCGCGTCGTCGCGGAGCCCCGTCGCGCGCACCGGATCCAGCCCGAGCGCCGCGCCCAGCGCCGACAACAACCCTTCCTCACCCGCGTCCTCGCGGCCATCGACCGAGGAGAGCCACGCGGCGCAGAGGTACACGAGGTCCCGATCGGAGGGGCTCAGGCGCGCGCTCGCGATCTGCGCGACGGTCGGAGGACCGGCGTCGAGCGCGTCGAGCACGTCGTCCGGCAGCGCGAGCACGCGCCCCGCGGCCTGGATCGCCTGGATCTCCTCGCGCTCGAGCCGCGCGTCGGCCCACGCCATCGCGCAGAGGGCCTCGAAGATGGCGCGCCGCGCCGGGACGCCCAGATCGCGCGCGCTCACTGCGCCGCCTCCGCGCTCGCGGCCGCGCACGCACGCTCGATCGCCCAGTAGACCTGCTCGGCCGTCGCCGGCGACGCGAGCTCCACGACCCGCGGCGCCCCCGCGAACGCCGCGATCGCCTCGCGCAGCGCCTCGCGAACCGAGAACGCGAGCATGAACGGCGGCTCGCCGACCGCCTTGCTGCCGTGCACGACGCCCGGCTCGGTCGCCCGAGGGAGCAAGGTGACGTGCATTTCTTCAGGGCACTCACCGACGGTCGGGAGCTTGTAGGTCGAGGCGTTCAGCGTGGCGAGTCGCCCATCGGGGGCCCAGAAGAGCTCCTCCTGGGTCAGCCAGCCCACGCCCTGGGCGAAGCCGCCCTCGACCTGACCACGGTCGACGAGAGGCGACAGCGAGTCGCCCACGTCGTGCAGCAGATCCACGCGCCGCAGCGCGTACATCCCGGTGAAGCGATCCACCTCGACCTCGGCGACGGCGGCGCCCCACGCGAAGTAGTGGAACGGCTTGCCGCGGCCCGAGGCCGCGTCGAAGTGGAGGCCCGGCGTGCGGTAGAACCCCGTCGCGCTGAGCGGGACGCGGTCGTAGTAGGCGCGGCTCACCACCTCCGCGAAGGGCCTCGCGTCGGGGCCGCCGACGCGCCGCGCCACCCCGTCGGCGAACACCACCTCGCCCGGATCGACCCCGAGCAGACCGGCCGCGACGCGCGCCAAGCGCTCGCGGATCGCCTCGCACGCCGCGAGGATCGCCGCGCCGTTCAGGTCCGAGCCGCTCGAGGCCGCGGTCGCGCTCGTGTTCGGGACCTTGTCGGTCCGCGTCGGCATCACGCGCACCGAGGCGAGCGGCACCCCGAGCGCGTGGGCGGCGATCTGACGCATCTTGGTGTGCAGGCCCTGGCCCATCTCGGTGCCGCCGTGGTTCACCTGCACGCTGCCGTCCTTGTAGACGAGCACGAGCGCGCCGGCCTGGTTGTACCACTTGGCGGTGAAGCTGATGCCGAACTTGACCGGCGTGATGGCGAGGCCGCGCTTCCGGCTCGTCGAGCCCGCGTTGAACGCGTGCACCGCGGCGAGCCGCGCGTCGAAGTCGCTCGAGGCCTTCAATTCGCTCCAGATCCGCCCGATCCGCTCCGCCTGCGCGACCGGCTGCTCGTAGTGCGTGGTGTGACCCTCGCAATAGAAGTTGCGCTCTCGCACCACGTGGGCGGGGAGCCCGAGCGCGCGCGCCACGCGATCGAGCGCGTCCTCGATCATGATCATCCCCTGCGGCCCGCCGAAGCCGCGGAACGCGGTGTGGGAGCACGCGTTCGTCTTGCACACGCGGCCGACGATGCGCGCGTGGGGGAGCCAGTACGCGTTGTCGGCGTGGAAGAGCGCGCGATAGAGGACCGGGCCGCTGAGGTCGAGCGACCAGCCGCCGTCGCTGAAGAGCTCGAGATCGTAGGCCTCGACGCGCCCGTCGTCGTCGAACCCGATGGTGTAGCGGCCCAGGAACGGGTGGCGCTTGCCGCTGATCGCGAAGTCGCGCATGCGGTCGAGCCGCACGCGCACCGGCCGCCCGGTCGCGACGCAGCCGACCGCGGCCACCGCGGCGAAGGGGTTCGCCTGCGTCTCCTTGCCGCCGAACGCGCCCCCCATCCGGAGCGACTGCACGACGACCTGGTTCTTCGGCACGCCGAGCACGCGCGCGACGATCTCCTGGGTCTCGGTCGGGTGCTGCGTCGAGGACTGCACGAGCACGCTGCCCGCCTCGTCGAGGCTCGCGATCGAGGCGTGGGTCTCGAGGTAGAAGTGCTCCTGCCCGCCGACGAAGAGCTCGCCCGAGCACCGATGCGTCGCCCGCGCGAGCGCGCCCTCGACGTCGCCGCGCGCGATCGTCCCGGGCTCGGTGTGGAAGCTGCCCGCCGCGATCGCCGCCTCGATCGACGTGATCGCGGGGAGCGGCTCGAGGTCGACCTCCACCGCGAGCGCGGCCTGCTTCGCGCCCTCCTCGGTCTCGGCCAGGACCCACACGATCGGCTGGCCCCAGTGCACGACCTCGCTGGGGAAGAGCGTCTCGTCGAGCTTCGAGGCGCCGACGTCGTTCACGCCCGGGACGTGCGAGGCGTCGAGGATCGCGACCACGCCCTCCATCGCGCGCGCGGCGTCGGTGCGGACCGCAATTACTCTTGCGTGCGCGAGCGCGGACTGGACCGGCCATGCGTGGAGGCAGCCCGGATGGCGCACGACGAGATCGTCGGTGTAGAGGGCCGCGCCCGTGACGTGGCCCTCCGCGCTCTCGTGGGGAATCGACGCACCGATGCTCATGCCCTCGCCCCCGTGTCGTCCCAGAGCCTGTCGAGCAAGCTCGCCACCATCGCCGCGCGGTACGCGGCGCTCCCGCGCTGATCGGTCATCGGGGTGAACGCCGCCGCCGCCGCCGCCTTCGCCTCGGCGAGCGCGGCGCGGCCCCAGGGCCGGCCGATCAGCGCGCGCTCCGCGTCGAGCGCGCGCGCCGGTGTCGCCGCGACCCCGCCATAGGCGAGGCGCGCGACCTTCACGACGCCGGTCGCGTCGAGATCGAGCGCGAAGCCCGCCGCGACGGTGCTGATGTCGTCGTGCACGCGCTTGCTCACCTTGTAGAACCGACCGATCGCCGGATACGGCTTGGGGATGCGCACGCGCGCGATGAGCTCGGCCGGCCCGAGCGCGGTGCGCCGGTAGCCGGTGAAGAACCGATCGAGCGGGATCGTCCGCTCGCCGTCCGGGCCCACCGCGTCGACCTCCGCGCCGAGCGCGAGGAGCACGGGCGGCGAGTCACCGATCGGCGAGGCCGTCGCGAGGTTGCCGCCGAGCGTCGCGCGGTTGCGGATCAGCCGCGACGAGAACAGCGGGAACAGCGCGGCGAGGAGCGGCGGCTGCCCGCCGATGCGCGCCTCGATCTCGCTCAGCGGGACGCCCGCGCCGATCACGAGCGCGTCGGGCCCGGCCGAGAAGACGCGCAGCTCCTCGACCGCCTCGAGCGAGAGGATGGTCGCGAAGCGGCGCAGGCGCTGGTTGATCTCGACGACGACGTCGGTGCCCCCGCACACCACGTGCGCCTCGGGGTGCGCGGCGCGGAGCGCGACCGCCTCGGCGAGGCGCGTCGGCCGCAGGAACCGGCGGCCGCCGCTCGAGTAGTCGAGCGGGTCGTGCGCCGGCGCCGGGCGCGCGAGGCGCGCGGCGTGCGCGTCGGCGTCGGAGATCGTCGGGAGCGCGCGGCCGGCGTCGCGGATCGGCCGGTAGCCGGTGCAGCGGCAGAGGTTCCCCGCGATCGACTCCACGTCGAAGCCGCTCCGCGCGCGGCCCTCGCGGTAGTACTCCGCGAAGAGGCTCATGACGAAGCCGGGCGTGCAGTAGCCGCACTGCGAGCCGCCGAGCTCGACCAGCGCGCGCTGCACGGGGTGGAGGGCGCCGTTCGCGACCCCCTCGACGGTGAGGAGCTCGCGCCCCGCGGCGGCGGCCAGGAGCAAGAGACACGAGTTGACGGCCACGTAGCGCGCGCCGCCGCCCGGCGCCGGCTCGACGAGGACCACGGCGCACGCGCCGCACTCGCCCTCGGCGCAACCTTCCTTGCTCCCGGTCAGCCCTCGCTCGCGGAGCCACGCGAGGAGCGTGGTGTTCGGGTCCGCGCCCGAGGCGTCGACGACGCGCCCGTTGAGCGTGAAGGTGAGCCGGCTCATCGGGCGAGCTTACCCCAGCTCCTTCGGGAGCTGCGCGGCCGCCTCGGGCGAGAGCTCGCCGTGGAGGACCTTCGCGAGCGCGGGGTCGTCGATCGCGCGGAGGTGCGCGGCCGGCGTGCCGTGGCGCAGCGCGACGAGCTCGGCGGCCACGCTCACCGCGATCTCCTCCGGGCTCACCGCGCCGAGGTCGAGGCCGACGGGCGCGTACGTGCGGGAGAGATCGGGCAGCCCGCGGCGCGCCGCGATGCGCGCGAGGACCCGGTAGATCTTGCGGCGGCTCCCGATCACCCCGAGGTAGGCGTGCGGCAGGCGCGCGAACACGTCGACCGCCTCCTCGTCGAGGCGGTGATCGTGGGTGACCACGAGGAGCCAGTCGCGCTCGGTCGGCGCGAGCGCGTCGGCGGCCTCGGCCGGCTCGAGGAGCACGCGCGCGCAGCCGGGGAAGCGCGCCTCGGTGTTGAGCTCCTCGCGGTCGTCGACGACCACCACGCGGAACCCGAGCGTGTGCGCGAGGGCCGCGGTCGCCTTGCCCACGTGCCCCGCGCCGAAGATCACGAGCCGCGGCCGGCCCTCGATCGGCTCCACGAACAGCTCCATGCGACCGCCGCAGCACATGCCGAGGTCGCGCACGAGGTCCTCGATCAGCACGCGCGGTCGACCGTCGAGGAGGCACGCGCGGAGCTCCTCGAGCACGTGGTGCTCGATCGCGCCGCCGCCGATCGTGCCGACGGTGGTCCCGTCGGGGAGCAGGAGCATCCGCGCGCCCGGCTCCTGCGGCGTCGAGCCGCTCGAGCGGATCACGGTCGCGAGCGCGCCCCGCCCGCCCGCCTCGAGCAGCCGCATCGTCGCCTCGGTCACCTCGCGCATCGACATCCCGACAAGCCTACTCGTCGATCCCGACGGGGACGACCTTGAGCTTCTTGAACTTCTTGATCTGGACCTTGCCGGGCGGGAGGCCCTTCGGCTTGCTCACGTCGGCTACGCGGCAGAGGTGGACCTCGACGCGGGGCGCGCCGCGGGCCTTCGAGTACCAGGCCGCGAGCTCGGCCGCGCGCTCCACGATCTCGCGCGGGACCTCGCCGCCCTCGGGGTTCTTGATCACCACGTGGCTGCCCGGGGAGCCGCCCGCGACGTGGAGCCAGAGGTCGCGGCCCTTCGCGACGCCGAAGGTGAGGTGGTCGTTGTCCTCGGCGGAGCGGCCGACGAGGATCTCCCAGCCTTCGAGCGACACCGTGCGGTACGGGCGACCCTTGCTGCTCACGGCGCGGACTCTATCGCGACGTGAGCTGGAAGCCGGCCGCGAAGAAGGCGGAGCCCGAGGTCGAGAAGGCGAACACGGGCAGGGCGAGCTCGGGCCGCAGCGTGCACACGAGATACGAGACGAAGTAGAGCGCGGCGATCCAGGCGACCCAGCGGAAGTAGGCGATGGCGCCCACGCCGAAGGTGCCGGCGAGCATGAAGCTGTCGCGCGCGAAGTGCTCGGCGAGCGAGATGTCGACGAGGAGCCCCATCATCCGCCCGACGGCGATGAGCCCGACCGCGAGGTGCAGGAGGATCGTGACCTGCCGGTTGAAGGCGTTCTGCAGCATGCTGGCGCGCAGGGCGACCGTCCCGCCGAGGAGCACGGCGTAGGTGATCACCGGGTAGAGCACCGATTGCTCCGGCGCGGGCTCCACCTCCTGGAGCATCACGATCACTCCGATCACGACCCCGACGAGCCCGAGCACGACGAGGCCGAGGGCGCGCAGGCGCGCCGACACGCGCGGGTCACGGTCGCGGGCGTCGCGCTCGAGCGCGGCCGTGCGCGCGCGCCGCTCCTCGAGGAGCGCGTCGAGCCGCGCGCGGGCGTCGAGGGTCGTCGTGTCGCCCTCCCAGCTCGCGAGCGCGCGCTCGAAGCCGAAGCTCGCCTCGGCCGCGAGTCGATCCATCTCCGCGAGGTCGGGCGACTCCGTCGCGGCCAGCGCCTCGAGCCGCTCGGTTCGCTGCACCGCCTCGCGCGCGAGCGCCGCCATCGCGCGCTGCTCGAGGTACTGCGCGATCGCTTCCCGCAGCGCCTTCGCGCTCGCGGGGCGCTCGGCCGGGTCGGCGTGGCACGCGCGGTTCACGAGCGCGCCGAGCTCGGTAGGGACGCGCTCGTCGTACGTGTGGGGCTCGGACAGGTACGCCGCCGCGATCGCGCCCGTGACGTTCGGCGACTGGTGGCGGAGCTCGCCCGTCAAGATCTCGTGCAGTGTCGCGCCGAGGAGGTAGACGTCGGTGCGCTCGTCGACCGGGCCGCCGCTCGCCATCTCGGGCGCCATGTAGCCCGGGGTCCCGCACAGGCGCGCCTCGCGCTCGCCGACCTTCGCGGCGACGCCCCAGTCCGCGAGGTAGACGTCCCCGAAGCGCCCGATCAGCACGTTCTCGAGCTTGATGTCGCGGTGCACGACCCCACGGCTGTGCGCGAAGTGCACCGCGTTGCAGAGCTGCATGAGGATCTGCAGGTGGCCCAGGAGGCGGTCGGACGCGTCCCCGGGCCAGCCCTCCCAGCCCTCGTGCGCCGGAGCGCGCGCGAGCTCCCGCCACGCGACGCCCTCGATGCGCTTCATCACCATCGCGGGGCGCCCGCCCTCGTCGAGGCCGAGCGCGTGGACCGGGACGATCCCGGGGTGCTCGAGCCGCCCGGTGACCGCGCCCTCGGCGAGCAGGGCGGCGCGCGCCGCGCCATCGTCCTCGTCCTTGGCGGTCTTCACCGCGACGTCGCGCGCGAGCGAGTGCTGGCGCGCGAGGAGCACGCGGCCCATGCCGCCCTCGCCGATCACGCCCCGCACCTCGAGATCGGTGGCCGACGCCGGCGCGTCGGGCGGCGCGCTCGGGCGCGAGGCGCGCAGGTCCACGCTCAGGCGCGGCAGCGCGCGCGGGAGGGTCTGCGCGGACGAGGCGATCAGCGTGTCGGCGACCGCCTCGGCCTGCGCGACGGGACGGATCGTCGCGCCGACGGGGAGCGTCTCGTCGGCGCTGATCCCGGCGTCGCGCAGCCGCGCCTCGAGGTCCTCCCCCATCGAGCGAACGATACACTCGGCAACAAACGGGCGGGCTCCCCGCGTGACGCGCTATCCTGCCGGCCGATGAGTAAAGCGTCGGTCGTTTCGCGCATCGCTCACGACAAAAGCAGAGACGCCCCGGTGATGATGCCGGACGGGGCACGCTGGTGGGAGCACCTGGACCGGGACTTCCACCGCCGCGAAGAGCCCTTCGAGCTCGCGCTCCGCGACAAGGTGCAGGTCCGCGCGACCGCGGCGAGCGACGTGGTGATCCGCACCATCGGGGCATGCCTCGTCGGCTCGACGGCGCTGCCGCTCGGGTTCACGCCGGCCAAGCTCTCCGCCGCGCTCGCGGACCGCGCGTTCTACGGTCCGATGGCGGAGAGCGGCGATCCGAAGCGGTTCTTCCGCGCGCCGCCCTCGGGCGTGCGCGTGCACACCAAGACCGCGCGCTTCTCGCGGATCCGTCCGCTCGGCGGCGGGGTGACCGACGACCTCTCGTTCGAGAGCCCCTACGTCCCCGCGAACCCCCGAGAGCGGGCCGACTACCTGCGGCATCGCGCAAATCGAATTGCGCATCTGCGACACTGGCGACACCCCGACGGGGGGCGTCCCCTCGTGATCGCGATCCACGGCTTCTCGGCCGATCTCGCGCTGATCAACGAGTGGTTCTTCGCGCTGCCCTGGCTCTACCACATGGGCTTCGACGTGGCGCTGTTCACGCTGCCGTTCCACGGCCGCCGGCAGACGCGCTTCTCGCCCTTCTCGGGGCACGGGTTCTTCTCGGGTGGCGTGAACCACATCAACGAGGCGTTCGGCCAGGCGGTCCACGACTTCCGGATCTTCATGGACTACTTCGAGCGCGAGCTCGGGGTGACGCAGATCGGCGTGATGGGCGTGAGCCTCGGCGGGCACACCTCGGCGCTGCTCGCGGCGGCGGAGCCGCGGCTGCGCTTCGCGATCCCGAACGTGCCCGTCGCGAGCGTCGCCGACCTCGTGCACGAGTGGGAGCCGATCGGCGTGGCGGTCCGCGCGGGGATGCGCGTGCTCGGCATCGGCGTGGAGGAGGTGCGGCACATGCTCGCGGTGAGCTGCCCGCTGACCTACGCGCCGGTGCTCGCGCGCGAGCGGCTGTTCGTCATCGGCGGCGTCGGCGACCGCCTCGCGCCGCCCAAGCACTCGCGGCTGATCTGGGATCACTGGGGCCGCTGCAAGATCCACTGGTTCCCGGGGAGCCACCTCCTGCACCTCGACCGCGGGAGCTACCTCCGCCACATCGCGCGGTTCCTGCGCGACGTGGGCTTCTACGATCACCTCCCCCCGCCCGGGCCGCAGCGCCGCTTCTAGCTGTTACCCTGCCGGCGTGGAGAAGCGGTCGGGACTGTACGTCGGCAGCCTCGTCGCGATCGTCGCGCTGGGCGCCGTCGTGTGGATGTTCCTCGACCACTCGCCGCCGCCGCCGCCCGCGGAGGAGGCGGGCCTCGCGATGCTCGCGCTGAGCGGTCCGGCCGCGCACCAGGACGCCGAGCTGTCGGGGCTCGCGTGGTGGAACGACACGCTGCTCTTCCTGCCGCAGTACCCCGAGCGCTTCGAGCACTCCCTCTTCGCGCTCGAGCGCGCGCAGCTCGAGCGCGCGATCGCCGGGGAGGACGCGCCGCTCGAGCCGCGGCGGGTGCCGTTCGTGTCGCCGGTGATCGACGAGGCG
>JAYRVK010000755.1:0-2830 GCA_041918555.1 Sandaracinaceae bacterium | reverse complement strand
GCGCTGGGGGAAGGGGGTGAAACCCCCTTCGAAAACTCAGAAGACGCCCGAGCCGCCGCGCATGCAGCTCTCGCAGCCGGGGCCGCTCGGGTCCATCGAGCAGCGGAGCGGGCAGTAGTTGACGCGGTTGAACACGTACTCGGCGCCGCTCCCGTCGTCGATCGCGTCGCACTCGACGCTGAGGCCCAGCACGCTCATCTCGCCGTAGCCGCCCGAGTCGCGGAAGCGCTGCGCGCAGGTGGAGTCCGTCCCGACCCACGCCGGCAGGTCGGGGAGCTCCTGCACCACGTCGCGCGTGCCGTACCAGAACTCGCCGGTGCACACGCGCGCGACCGTGCAGTCGGCGGGCGAGGGCGCGTCGGCGCTGCCGGACTTGATCGTGTAGCAGAGCTCGAAGCGGCCCTCGCAGTCGACGGTGAGGCGGTCGCGGCTCCAGATCGACGAGGGCGGCACGGGCGGCGGGGTCGGCGCGCCGCCCATCGGGCACTGCCCGGTGTCCGGGTGCGTCGAGACCGCGTAGACGCCGCCGGGCGAGTACGTGACGAAGCACGGGCTCAGGTTGTCGATCTCCCAGCGCCCCTGCGAGAAGCAGCGGCACGCCTGCGGCCCCCGCTCGACGCCCTCGACGGGCAGCACGTAGCCCATGCACGGGCCCCAGCGCCCGCTGAACTCGTCGAAGGGCTGACACGTCGTGGTGCCGTCTCGACAGATGCCGCGGCCGCGGTTCGCGCGCAGGCCCGGCCAGCACGCCTCGGTCGCGCCCGGCGTGTCGCAGCGACAGCCCTCGCGGTTCTTGTCGTCGGGGCACTCGGGGGTGCCGCCCGGAGGATCCGGCGGCGGGCCCATCCCGCCGTCCTCGAGGCACACCATCGGCGGCGGATCGTCGGCGAAGAACGCGTCGGGGTTCGGCCCCACGTCGGGCGGGCCGCCGGGGCCCGCGTCGACGAAGCCCGAGCCGCCGGCGTCCATCCCGCCCGTCGAGCCCGCGTCGATCGGGCCGCCCGTCGGGTCCGTGCACATGCCGCCGATGCAGTCGAGCCCGGTGAGGCAGCGCCCTCCGCTCGCGCACGGGCAGTTCGCCTCGCCCGGCGTGCAGTCCATGCGCGGCGCGGTCGCGGCGCAGTCGCAGCCCGCCGCGAGCCACGCGAGCGCGAACGGCAACAGAGACCGTGAGAGCATCGCGAACCCTCCGCCTGCCGAGGGTAGCAGCGATCGGACCAGGCTCGAACCTCGGTCGCGGCGCGCGCGCGCCGAGGTCGCACGTCCCCATCTTTCCGGTCCCGGGCGGGCGCGATGGTACGCTCGCGCCCCAGCATGGACGTTCAGATCGTGGACTGGCTCGCGCTCGTCACGCGGTGGCTGCACATCATCTTCGGTGCCGCGTGGATCGGCACGTCCTTCTACTTCAACTGGCTCAACAACCACATCCGCCCGGTGCTCGGCGGCCCCACGCCACCGGGCGTCGAGGGCGAGCTCTGGTCGGTGCACGGCGGCCGGTTCTACCAGGTCGTCAAGTACGAGGTCGCGCCGCCGCGGCTCCCGGAGGTCCTCCACTGGTTCAAGTACGAGGCCTACTTCACGTGGGTCACCGGCGCGGTGCTCCTCGCGCTCGTGTACTACCTCGAGCCGACCGCGTACCTCGTCGACACGCAGGTGCGCGACCTCGATCCGCTCGTCGCGGTCTCGATCGGGGTGGGCACGCTCGTCGTCGGCTGGCTCGTCTACCACCTGCTCTGCAGGAGCCCGCTCGGCCGCTTTCCGGTCCCCTTCGCGCTGCTCGGCTTCGCGCTCCTCACCGGCGCCGCGTACGGGCTCAGCCAGGTGTTCGGCGCCCGCGCGGCGTACGTCCACGTCGGCGCGCTGATCGGGACGATCATGGCGTGGAACGTCTTCTTCGTGATCATCCCGAACCAGAAGGCGCTGGTCGACGCGATGACCGCGGGCACGGCGCCCGACGGCGCGCTGGGGCGCGCGGCGGCGCAACGTTCCTTGCACAACAACTACTTCACGCTCCCCGTGCTCTTCATCATGGTGAGCAACCACTACCCGATGACCTTCGGGCACGAGTGGAGCTGGGCGCTGCTCGGCGGGATCAGCCTGGTGGGCGCGGGGGTGCGGCACTGGTTCAACCTCCGCGGCCAGGGCCAGAAGAACGTCTGGATCCTGCCCGTCGCGGCGGCGGGGATCGTGGCGCTCGCGCTCGTGAGCGCGCCGCGCACCACCGAGTACGAGGGCGAGGCGACCTTCGCGATGGTGCGCGACATCGTCGAGCGCCGGTGCGTCGAGTGCCACAGCGCGCAGCCGACCTCCGAGCTCTACCCGGTCGCGCCGCAGGGCGTGATGTTCGACCAGCCGCAGCAGATCGTCGACCGGGCGGCGCGGATCCACAACCAGGTGGTCGTGACCCAGCAGATGCCGCTCTCGAACCTCACCGGGATCACCGACGAGGAGCGCGCGATCGTCGGGGCGTGGTTCCGCCGCGGCGCCGCCGGGCCCTGACCGATCAACCCGCCGGCGCGCGGAGAGGAGACCGAGACCGGCTCGCGGTAGACTCCGCGCGTGACCCTCCGGCTGCTGTTGCCCCCGTCGGTCGGCTCCGCCCGCGCCCGCGCGCGCGCCGAGCTCCTGGATCAGTCGCTGCGCGCGGACCTCGCCGAGACCGTGAGCATCGAGGTCGCGGGCGGATACGCGGACCTCGGCGATCGCGCCGAGCGAGGGGACGCCGACCTCGTGTGGATGCCTCCGACCGTCTGCGCGCGGCTCGAGCCGAGCCTGCGCGCCGTGTACAAGTGCGTGCGGCAGGGCAAGACGGCGTACTGCTCCGCGATCG
>JAYRVK010000754.1:0-1821 GCA_041918555.1 Sandaracinaceae bacterium | reverse complement strand
CGCGCGCCGCGCGGTCCGGCCGATCGCGGGCGCGCTCGGCGCGGGCCCGGAGCACGCAGGCCGCCGCGAAGCGCGGGCCCCCGTCCTTCGCGGACCGGCGCGCCGCGTGCCGCGACTCCTCCACCGCGGCGGCGATGTCACCGGCCTCGAGCGCGAGCTGCGCGGAGAGGAGCGCGAGCTCCGGCTCGTCGGGATCGAGCTGCCGCGAGACGGTCGCGATCGCGCGGGCGCCGGCGAGATCGCCCCGCGCGCGCAGGGTGAGCGCGAGGAGCTGCCGCGCGCGCAGGAGGCTCGGCCGCTCGGAGAGGACCTGCCGGAGCACTCCCTCGGCCTCGGCGTGCCGGCCCTCGCGCAGCGCGCGCTCGGCGCCCTCGACCTGCCCGCGGACGTCGTCCGGCAGGAGCAGGACGTCGTCGATGAAGCGCGCCGCGCGGTCGAGCAGGCTCATTCGCCGACGAGCGTAGCGCACCCGCGAGGCCTGGCTCGACCGAGAATCCGAGATAGGCTGGCGCCCGATGTCGAGCCCCCCGCCCCCACGGCACGTCCTCGTCGCGGACGACGACCGCGTGACGCGCGAGTACGTGGCGGGCCTCTTGCGCGGCCGCGGCTTCAAGGTCACGACGGTCGAGAACGGGAAGAGGGCGCTCGAGGGAGCGCTCGCCGACGACGTCGCGCTCGTGATCCTCGACGTGATCATGGAGGGCCTGTCGGGGATCGACGCGTGCCGGATGATCAAGTCGGCGACCGCGCAGCGCGGCTACTTCCTCCCGGTCCTCCTCCTCACCGCACGCACGGACATCGACAGCCGCGTCGAGGGCCTGCGCATCGGCGCCGACGACTACGTCTGCAAGCCGTTCGACGAGCGCGAGCTGCTCGCGCGCGTCGACGGGATGCTGCGCATCAAGGACATGCACGACGACGTGCACCGCGCGCGCAAGCGGCTCGAGCGGCTCGCGATCCGCGACGAGCTGACCGGGCTCTACAACTACCGCTACCTCCAGTCGCGCCTCGACGAGGAGTTCAAGCGCGCCGAGCGCTATCGCGAGCCCCTGAGCTGCGCGATGATCGACATCGACCACTTCAAGACCTTCAACGATCGGTTCGGGCACGACGTCGGCGACATGGTCCTTCGCACCATCGCCGAGCGTCTGCTCGCCGCGGTGCGCGAGGTCGACGTGGTCGCGCGGTACGGCGGCGAGGAGTTCCTCCTCGTGCTCCCGAGCACGCATCTCGCCGGCGCGCTGACGGTCGCGGATCGCGTCTGGCGGACGGTCGGCGAGCAGCCCGTCACGCTGGGGGACGAGCGCACCGAGCGCATCACGGTGTCGGTCGGCGTGGCGCTCTACCCGAGCCGCGGCGTCGCGAGCCGCGACGCGCTGCTGAAGGCCGCCGATCGTGCGCTCTACCGCGCGAAGGAAGACGGACGCGATCGGATCTGCGTCTTCTCCGAGTCCACCTACGTCTACGAGCAGGGTTGATCCATGTCGCTGCTTTCGCTGAAGGGCGTCGAGAAGCACTACGGGCCGCTCGTGGCGCTCAAGAGCGTCGACCTCGACGTATCGCCGGGGCGCATCGGGCTGCTCGGGCCCAACGGGGCGGGCAAGAGCACGCTGCTCAAGACGCTGCTCGGGCTCGTGCGGCACGATCACGGCGAGGTCCGCGTGTTCGACAAGGACGTCGCGCGCGAGCCGTTCGAGGTGCGCGCGCGCATCGGCTACATGCCGGAGGGCGACTCCGTCCTGCCCGAGCTGACGGCGCTGCAGTTCACCACGCTCGCCGCGGAGCTCTGCGGCCTGCCGCGGGCCGAGGCGATCGCGCGCT
>JAYRVK010000753.1:0-3589 GCA_041918555.1 Sandaracinaceae bacterium | reverse complement strand
GCTCCCGTGGACGCGCCCGCCCAAAGGAACCCGCCGCCCCTGACGGTGTCGGACGGGCCATGCGACGGCTCGGCCTCTTGGTCGCCGCGCTCGTGTGCGGGCACGCCGCGAGCGTAAAGGCGTTTTGCGGGTTCTACGTCAAGGAGGACGACACGCGGATCACCAGCCGCGCGAGCCGCGTGGTGCTCCTGCGCGACGGGACCACCACCGTGCTCACCATGCAGAGCACCTACGAGGGCCCGCCGGAGGACTTCGCGATGATCGTCCCCGTGCCCTCGCCGGTCGGGCCCGAGGACGTGCGCACGCTCGATCCGGCGCTCCTCGATCGCGTCGACGAGCTGAGCTCGCCGCGCCTCGTCGAGTACTGGGAGCAGCCGCCGTACTGCTCCGACGGGATGATGGGCTACGGGATGGGGATGGGCAGCGTCGGCTACGGGCGGGCCGGCTCGGCCCCCGTGATCGTCGAGGCGCGCTTCGCAGCCGGTGAGTACGACGTCGTGATCCTGAGCGCCGAGGAGTCCGACGGGCTCGAGCGCTGGCTGCGCGACGAGGGCTACCGCGTGCCGGACGGCGCGGCGGCGGCGCTGCGGCCCTACGTCGAGCAGGGCTTCCGCTTCTTCGCCGCGCGCGTGAGCTCGGAGCGCGTGCGCTTCGCGCCGGACGGCACTGCGCTCCTGTCGCCGCTCCGCATCCGCGTCGAGTCGCCGGAGCTCGTCTTGCCCGTGCGCCTCGGGATGCTGAGCTCGCCCGGCACGCAGGAGCTCGTCGTGTACGTGCTCTCGCGCGAGGGCCGCTTCGAGGTAGCGAACCGACCGAACGTGCTCGCCCCGACCAACCTCGTCGTGAGCGGCGGCGTGCGCGGGCGCTTCGGCGCCTTCTACGCCGCGCTCCTCGATCGCGTGTGGGAGCGCCACCCGGGCGCGGTGGTGACCGAGTACGCGTGGACCGCGGCCGCGTGCGATCCGTGCCCCGGCCCGCCGCTCGACGCATCGGACGTGAACAGCCTCGGCGGCGACCTCGCGACCGGCGCGGTCCGCCAGGTCACCGGCGAGCCCGCGGTCCTCTACGGGCGCACCCGGATCCTCGGGGGCCCGCGGCCCGAGCGCCCGGTGAGCGCGATCCTGAACGGCCGGCGGCTCGCCATGCTCGAGTGCGTCGAGGAGCCCGAGACCTTCGAGGCGGTCCTCACGATCGCGGGCCGCGAGCTGGTGGCGGCCGAGGTGTCGGGGACCTCGCCGACCGCGCAGTGCATGGCGCGCGCGCTCGGCGGCGGCCTCTCGAGCGACGCGCGCGGGCTCCCGCTCAGCCGCGTCCGCGTCGCGATCCGCGTCGAGCACCGCGTGACCTACGCCCAGCCGAGCGCGCACGGCTTCACCCTCACGCGACTCCGCTATCGCTACGGGACCGACTCGCCCGCGACCGACCTCGTGCTCCGCGCCGCGCCGCCGCTCAGCGGGGGCAACGGGATGCCCGACGCGCGCGGCCGGCTCGAGCCGGACGGGCGCGGGCTCGGCGCGCGGGGCCTCCGAGTAGAGAGCGCGTTCCAGGCGCGCTTCGCGATCCTGCACCGGCGCCGCGCGCGCCCCACGGGGCGCTGTCGGCACTGGGAGCACGGCGGCTGGGGCGGCCCGCCCGACGGGGCGCGCCGCACGAGCACCGCGCGTGCGCTCGACCCGGGCGGCGCGATCGATCTGGAGAGCCTGCTCCGCACCCCGCTGCCCTCGCTCGGGCTGCGCGCCCGCCCGACCCGCGGCGCGAGCAAGTCCGCGCGCGCGAAGTAGCTCGACGCGGGCCCCGGACGACCCCAACTCCCGCACGAAAACCGGGCTCGGCAGGGCTTTGACCCCCCCGAGCGCCCATGCTAGGAGCCGCGCGCTCGACCAACGAGGAGTAGGAATGTCCGCCGCAGGTCAAATCACCCAGGTCATCGGTCCCGTCGTCGACGTCGAGTTCCCGCCGGGCCAGCTGCCCAAGCTGCTCAACGCGCTGAGGGTGACGAACCAGTCGATCTCGGACGCGGAGGGCAACCTCGTGCTCGAGGTCGCGCAGCACCTGGGCGAAGGCACCGTGCGCACCGTCGCGATGGACACCACCGACGGCCTCGTGCGCGGCATGGCGGTCACGGACACGGGGCGCCCGATCTCGATGCCGGTCGGCAAGGAGTGCCTGGGCCGCATCCTCAACGTCGTCGGCGAGCCCGTCGACGGCAGGGGCCCGGTCGGCGCGACGAAGTTCGACCCCATCCACCGCAAGGCGCCCGCGTTCGTCGAGCAGGCGACCACCGTCGAGGTCTTCGAGACGGGCATCAAGGTCATCGACCTGCTCGCTCCCTACCGCAAGGGCGGCAAGATCGGCCTCTTCGGCGGCGCCGGCGTCGGCAAGACCGTGCTCATCATGGAGCTCATCAACAACGTCGCGAAGAGCCACGGCGGCGTGTCGTGCTTCGCGGGCGTCGGCGAGCGGACCCGCGAGGGCACCGACCTGATGATCGAGATGAGCGAGAGCAAGCTCGACACCGGCGAGGCCGTCATCTCCAAGGCCGCGCTGATCTACGGGCAGATGAACGAGCCGCCCGGGGCGCGCGCCCGCGTCGCGCTGAGCGCGCTGACGATCGCGGAGTACTTCCGCGACCAGGAGGGCCAGGACGTCCTGCTCTTCGTGGACAACATCTTCCGCTTCACGCAGGCGGGCTCCGAGGTGTCGGCGCTCCTCGGCCGCATCCCGAGCGCCGTCGGCTACCAGCCGACGCTCGGCACCGAGATGGGCGCGCTCCAGGAGCGCATCACCTCGACGACCAAGGGCTCCATCACGAGCGTGCAGGCGATCTACGTCCCGGCCGACGACCTCACGGATCCGGCGCCCGCGACGGCCTTCGCCCACCTCGACGCGACCACCGTGCTGAGCCGGCAGATCGCCGAGCTCGGGATCTACCCGGCGGTCGATCCGCTCGACTCGACCTCCACCCTGCTCGACCCCGCGGTGGTGGGCGAGCGCCACTACCGGGTGGCGACCCGGGTGCAAGAGACCTTGCAGAAGTACAAGGACCTCCAGGACATCATCGCCATCCTCGGGATGGACGAGCTCAGCGAGGACGACCGCGCGACGGTCGACCGCGCCCGCAAGATCCAGAAGTACCTCTCGCAGCCCTTCTTCGTCGCGCAGCAGTTCACGGGCATGGACGGCAAGTACGTCGCGCTCGAGGACACGATCCGCGGCTTCGAGGAGATCCTCGCCGGCAACCTCGACGACGTCCCCGAGCAGGCGTTCGCCTACAAGGGCGCGATCGAAGAGGTGAAGGCGGCCGCCGCGAAGATGGCGAAGGAGGGCTGAGCCGGTGGCCGAGGAGCTGCTCACGCTCGAGATCGCGACGCCCGTCGGGCTCGCGCTCCTGACCGAGTGCCAGTCGGTCGCCGCGCCGAGCGTCGCGGGCGAGTTCGGGGTCTTCCCCGGCCACTTGCCGCTCCTCGCCGCGCTGCGCTCCGGGGTCATCAAGTACGTGGTCGGCGGGGACGCGCGCGTCGCCGCGGTCGGCCCCGGCTTCGTCGAGGCCGGCCCCGACCGCGTGCGGCTGTTGACCGACGCGTTCGCG
>JAYRVK010000752.1:0-7199 GCA_041918555.1 Sandaracinaceae bacterium | reverse complement strand
TCTCCACCGATCTCGACGAGGGCACGCTCTTCGTCAACGGCGAGGCCCGCGGCACGGTCGAGGACGGGATGACGCTCGAGCTCGCGCCCGGCGCCTACTCGCTCGAGGTACGGGTCGGCGACACGACGCTCGCGGGCCCCGTGAGCGTGTCGGTGTCGGCCGAGGGGACGACGACCGCTACGCTCGACGCCGAGGTGATCGAGCCGCCGGTCGAGGAGCCGCGCACGCCCCGGCCTCCGCCGACGCCCATCCCGCAGCCCGTGGTGCGGCCGCTGCCGCCCGCTCCGACGCCCCCGCCGGGGGGGGGGACCGGGACGATCCGGCGCCCGCCGGCGAATCCGGGCGCGCCCCCCGCCAACCCGTTCTGACCGACGCGGGCATGATCCGCCTGCACCAGACGTTCGGAGCGCACACCGGTCGAGTGCTCGAGCTCGAGCGAGAGGTCATCCGCCTCGGCCGGCTGCCCGACAACGAGGTTTCCTTCGATCCACACGCCGACCTCGACGCCTCGGGGCGTCACGCGGAGATCCGCAAGGAAGGTGGACAGTGGGTCGTCGTCGACGTGGGCAGCAAGAACGGCACGCTCGTCGCCGGGCAGCGGGTGACCCGGCACGTGCTCGCGAGCGGAGACGAGATCGAGTTCGGTCTCGGCGGCCCGCGCGTGCGGGTCGAGCTCGTGGGGCGGGTCTCTGCGCACACCGCCGCGGCGACCCCGCTCGGCGCGCCGTCGTCGCCCGGGAGCTACGCGACCGGGCCGGCCACGCCGATCGGTCCGCCGATCGGGGCGCCCTCGAGCGTGCCGGGCATCGACCCCTACGCGCACCCGACGCCGCCGCCCTCGCCGTTCGGGCCAGGCTCGCACGCGGGCGCCACCCCGCCGGTCGGACACTTCGGCTCGGCGCCGCCGCCCCACCCGACGCCGATGATGGGGCACCCGACCCCGCCGCCCGGGATCGGGCCGCCGATGCACCCGACGCCGCCGCCCGGCGAGAAGAAGTACGGGCAGAAGACCGTCGGCATGATGATCCAGGCGGCGCTCGATCAGCAGGAGCGCACGCGCGGGCAGAGCCCGCACCGCTCCACCGCCGCCATCCAGGCGGTGGCGACCGAGGCCGCGCGCAAGAGCTCGCGCGGCCTGCGGATCGGGCTCGCGCTCGTCACGCTGCTCTTGCTGGCGACGGTCGGCGCGGTCGTCGCGCTCTTCTACTACGGGCGCCTCAAGGAGCAGGAGCTGCGCGACGAGAACGTGCGCTTGCAGCGCGAGCTCGCCGATCTCGGCGAGGGCGAGGGCGCGGAGCGCCAGCGGCTCGAGCGGCGGATCCAGGAGCTCAACGATCAGATCGGGCAGGAGGAAGAGGCGACCGGCTCGTCGATCGCGGCGCGGCACGAGGGCGCGGTGTGGGCGCTCGTGCGGACCGAGAGCAGCCGGCGCAGCGTGATGTGCAGCGCGTTCGCGGTGCGCACGGACCTGCTCGCGACGAGCGCGCATTGCGTCGGCGCGGTCGAGCGCGCGATGGCCTCGGGGGACACGGTCCGCGCGGTGCGCAACGGGGGGGGGACGGAGCCGCTCGTCATCCAGCAGATGTGGCGGCACCCCAACTACGTCGCGACCGCGCCTGCGAGCCCGGACGTCGGGCTGATCCGGATCCGGGGGGCCGCGCCCGATCACTGCCAGATCGCGACGATGACCGACCTGACCGCGCTGCACGCGGGCGACGAGGTGTTCGTCCTGGGGTTCCCCTCGCTCCTCGCGGGCGACGGCGCGCCGGTGGCCGGCGTGGTCACCGGGGTGGTGGGCCGGCTCACCGCGTTCGACGGCACGGAGGCGCCCGCCGTCGGGCGGCACCTCGTCGCGCACAGCGCGTTCTCGGACGACGGGACGGCGGGCAGCCCGATCTTCGATCGCGAGGGCCGCGTCGTCGCCATCAACGCGGGCAACGTGCGCACGCGGCGCCGCGTGACCGACGCGAACACGCGGCTCTCGCGCACCGTCGAGGCCGACGCGCCGTACGCGTGGGCGGTGCGCGCGGACCTGCTCCTGCAGCTCCTCGCGGGCCTGCCGAATTAGGGCGAAGCCGCGCGGTCTCCCACTTTTTTGACGCGCGCGCGCGGGCGGGCGAAGACCGGCGGCATGTACACCGGGTCTCGAGTCACGGATGCGGCGCAGTTCCACGTGCGCCGCGGCGAGATGGTAGGGGCGGTGCGCGTCGTGAAGAAGCGGATCCCCGAGCGCTTCCGGTGGCGCGCCGCGGTGGCCGGCGTGACGAAGGTCGCGGGCAAGCTCCGCGGCCTCGAGCGTGTGCGCGTCGAGGAGCCGGTCCGCGAGATCGTCCTCGACCTCCATGACGGTGACCTGCGCCGCGAGGTGATCCTCGACGCGCGCCGGGTCGGGGTGGATCTCGATCGCGGGGAGGTGCTGCCGCACAGCACCCTCGCCGATCTGCGGAGGCTCTCGTTCCTCGCGGGCGTCGACGTCCGCCGGATCGCTCGCTACACGAAGCTGCCCGAGGGCTTCGGCGATCCCATCGACACCGCCGCGTCGATCGTCGTGGCGCGCACGCTCTCGGAGTACCACCGGCGCCGCGCGCACAAGCTCTGGCTCCACGCGCCGGACCCCGACGGTCCGTCGCCGCTGCGCAAGCACGAGCTCATCATGCTCGATCGCGCCGACCAGGAGCGGCGCGAGGCCGAGCGCTGGGCCGCGCTCGCGAAGGCCCTGATCCAGGGGAGCTGAGGGCTTTGCCGCGCGCGCGATCGCGCCCATCGTTCGCGCGATGGGGAGCTGTCGCGTACCACTGCCTGCACCACGCGCGCTTCGATCGACCCTGCGGCTTCGCGACCGCGTGGATGGACGCGATCTTCGGCACGCAGTGGGAGGACTGGGTCGAGGTCAGCGAGCGCGTGCGCGCAGGATCGCCGCTCACGAAGCTGCGCGAGCACGTCCCGGGCGAGCGCGACGCGGCGTGACTGGACGCGGGGCGCGTCGCGGACGATGGTCCGGGCATGTCCAGGATTGTCCACGCTCTCTGCGCGGCGCTGGCCCTCGCCCTCGCGACCGCCTGCGGCGACCCCGCATCCGTCGCGGCCCCGCGCGTCGAGCCCGTCACGCTGCCGTCGCCGGAGTCGTTCGGCGGCGAGCACCGCGACTTCGCCACGTACTGGCACCAGGGCCTCGCGGAGCTCACGCGCTACCGCCTCCGCCAGGCGCGCTACGGCGAGACGCACGACGGCGAGGCGGTCCTGATCTTCGTGACGGAGCCCTTCCTCCCCGGGGAGCAGCTCAAGCACGAGCACGGCGATCACCCCGAGGCGATCGGGGTGCTCAAGCTCAACGCGCACCGCCACTTCTACACGGGCGTCTACCCCTACAGCGTCCTCACCTCGACGTTCTCTCCGGAGGCGGGAGGGCCCGACCTCAAGGTGACGGGCAGCGTGCAGGAGTGGTGCGGCCACGCGTACACGCAGATCAACCGGCGGGAGGGGCAGCTCCACTTGCGATCGCACAGCTACTTCCAGGACGAGGGCGACGTCGATCGCCGGATCCCGGAGGCGGCGTTCGAGGACGGGCTCTTCGCGACGATCCGGCGGGACCCCGCGGCGCTCCCGATCGGGGCGACGGAGCTCGTGCCCGCGCTGCATCACCTGCGCTTCGTGCACCGCGAGGTCCGCGCCTACCGCGCGCGCGGCGCGCTCGACGAGGTCGACGACGGGCGCTTCGGCGGCCGCGTGCGGCGCTACCGGGTCGAGTACGAGGACCTCGAGCGCACGCTCACCGTGTACTTCGCGCCCGAGCACCCGCGCGCGATCCTCGGCTGGGAGGAGGACGGGGAGGGCGGCCGCACCGAGGCCGTACGAACGCACGCCGTCTTGACGGACTACTGGGCGCACCTCGGCGCGGGCGACGCCGCGTACCGCGCCGCGCGCGGGCTCGAGTGATCCCTCAGGGCGACCGCAACCCGCAGCGGCGCCAGATCGGGGTCCCGCTCCATGAGCGCGCGGTAGTGCTCGGGGGGCCGCGTCTCGCCCTCGAGGAAGTCGGGCGCCTCGAGCGGACCGAGGACCGTGCCGAGCTCGCGCGCGCACCCGTCGAGGTCGCCCGTCTGGCAGAGCGCGCAGGCCAGGTTGTAGTGGGTCGAGCGCGAGCCCGGCCAGCGCGCGAGCGACGCGCGGAGCGGCGCGATCGCACCGCGATAGTCGCCTTGCATCATGCGGCTCAGCCCCCGGCCCTCGTGCGCGGCCCACTCGTCGCGCCAGCCGAGCCGGCACCCGCGCGCGTGCAGCGCGAGCGCGCGCTCGAACCAGCCCTGCGCCTCCTCCGCGCGGGGCGGCTGGGTGCGCAGGAGCAGCTCGCCGAGGCGCACGCGCGCCGAGCCGGACGCGGGGTGCGCGCCGGCGATCGCCTCGAGGCTCGTGATCGCGCCGCCGAGATCGCCCGCGGCCGCGGCCTGCGCGAGCTGGTCGACCTCGTCGGGATCGTCGGGCGGTCCGCTGCAGTCGACCTCCGCCGCGCCGCGCGGCGGGCGCAGGCCCTCCGGCTCGACCGCGGCGCCCTCCGGCTCCGCGCGCCCCGGCTCGGCGTCCTCGGAGCAGGCTCCGAGGAGCGCCAGCGCGAGCGCGAGCGAGACGGGCCTCACCACTCGAGCTGCATCAGGCGGACGGAGCCGAGCGTGCCTTCCTCGGGCGACTGCTGGGTCCCGAGCACGACCCCGAGGGTGACGCCGCCCCCGACGAGCACGGCGATGAGGGTCCAGAACCACCACTCCTCGACCACGCTGCCTCCGTCCTCGGCGGGCGGCGGCGGGGTCGGCGCGGGATCGTCCTGGAGCACCGGCGGACGCTCCCGATCGCCGCTGGCCTGCTCCGCGGGGATGCGGAGCTGGAGCGGCTCGGCCTCGCTCCCGCGGCGCGCGAGCGGGGTGAGCGAGGGCGCGAGCGCGGTGATGAAGTAGGCCACGTCCGTCGCCGACGTCGCGTCGCCGACGACCGGGATCCGCGCCGCGTAGGTTCCGTCCGGCCGGAGGGACATCACGACGCGCGCGGGTCCGTCGCCCGCGATGCGATAGCTGAGCTGGACCTCCGAGACCGCGTCCTGGCCCTCGGGGATCTGCACGACGAGCTCCGGCGCGCCGCGCTCGGTGAGCCGCGGCGGCGTGTGCTCCACGCGGACCGGCACCGGCTGCGGCCGCGCTTCGCGCGCCCGCGCGAACGCGCCGAGCACGGGCGGGGACGCGTCGGGATCCGTGAGCCGGTGACCGGGGTCGCGCGCGTAGAGGAGCGCGAGCGTCTGCTCGGCGTCGGCGGCCTCGCGGTTCGCGATCTGCGCGACGGCGAGGAGCTCGAGGCCCGCGTTGCGGTCGTACGCGGAGAGGTCCCCGCGATCGAGGTACGCGCGAGCCGCGGCCACGCCCTCGGCGAAGCGCGCGCGCTGCACGAGCTCGCGGGCCGCGTCGAGCTGCCGCTCCGTGTCCTGCGCGCGCGCCACACCGGTCGTCGTCGCGAGGGCGAGCACCAGGGCAGCGAGGCGGAGGCGCATACGGAGGCGAGCGTAGAGCGGACGGAGAAGACCGACCACTCGATTCGATCGGGGGCCCGTCCCGAGAGCCTCGACCGCGTCGGCGCGAGGCGCTCTCGGCGACGCATGATCACGGTCCACGTCAGCGATCGGGCGCGTGCGCGACGCCGATCGAGATGGAGCTCCGCGAGCAGGGCCCGAGGCCCGCGGCGTTCTGCGCCGATCCCTTCGGCAACGGCTTCTGCGTGATCGGTGAGGGCTGACTCGCGACGAGTCGAGCGCTCGCGTCAGCGATCCGCCTGTCGTCCCGGGAGGGCGCGGTCCACGTGCGCGACGACCTCGCTGGCCTCCTCCTCGGTGAGCCCCGCGACCAGCTCGCGCGGGGTGCCGTCCTCGAGCTGCACGCGGACTCGGATCACGCCCTCGTCGGTGGTGTCGGCGAACACGCGCTCGACGCGCGAGGCGTCGATGCGCCAGGCCGGAGCTCCGTCGCGCGCGACCTCGAGGCCGCCCGGTCCGATGCGGAGGCGGGTCTCTGCGGGGAGCGGCTCGGGGCGGCGCCTCACGAAGGCGCCGAGGGCCGCGGCGACCGCGAGACCGAGGAGCGCGACACCGGTGTGCGGTCCGAACGAGGTACCGCGCCCCACGACGAGCACGAACATCGCGGAAGCGCCGAGCACGGCCGCCGCCACCATCCACGGGCTCACCGGCTCCTTCGCTTCGCGTGGCCCTTCGCGCGGGCGGCACACGATGGACACCAGGCGGTCTGCGTTGCGGAAGTCGGCGCCCGCCGCTGCCGCCGTGGTGATCTCGAGCGCCTGCGAGCGAGCTGGGGGCGCTGGCCGGGTGAGTACGTCCGGGGGCGGCGCAGCCGGCGACGCATCGAGCTCGGGCGGTGCCTCCGCGACGGGCGGAGCCGGCGGCGGGGCGGGGACGAGGCGACGCTGCTCGGTGGCGGTCGCGTCGAGCTGGATCGCGACGCCACACGGCTTGCACCATGCGCGAAAGCCTCCGTCGGAGCTGCGCTGCGGATCGGTCAGCGGCGTCGCGCAGTGGGCGCAGGCCACGTCGGTGCGATCCGCGCAGCGGGCGCAGACCCAGACGAGTCTCGCGCGCTCGACCCGAGGCGCGCTCACCGCTCGATCACAGGATCGGCAGCGCTCCGTCACGCCGGGCGCCGCTCCGGCGAGGATCCCGACGACGCGTGGGCGCTCGTCCTCGGCTCGCGTGTCCGGGAGCTCGCGGGATCCCTCCTCCGCTTCGACACGTGCGTGGTCTACCGTCGCGGCGCCGCTTCGGCCACGCATGCAGCGAGCGCGGCGAGCGTCCGGTTCGAGGGCGAGACCGGCGAGGTGGCCGCTCGTGCTCGCGCTTCGCATACTCGATCGCAAACGACGTTGCGGTGCGCCAAGCGTGCCGATGCCGAGTGCGATCGCCACCGGAGTGCCGGCCGCCATCCCGACGCCCTGCCGTCGAACCGCCTCGTCCGCCATCTCCAAAGAAGAAGACGGAGGCAGCGCCTCGTCCGTCCCGCCGAGGGCGCGGGGGGTGCCGGGCGAGGCCTGGCGCGCTCCGGCGCATCCGCCTCATGCGAAGCGGTCAGCTCTCGCAGGGCCAGCGCGCCGATGGGCGCGCCCGCCTGAATCGTAGCCGTGAGCTCCTGACCCACCGTCCGAGCGCGCCCTCG
>JAYRVK010000751.1:0-3615 GCA_041918555.1 Sandaracinaceae bacterium | reverse complement strand
CCCGACGCGTCGTCCCCCGCCGCGTTCGTCGTCCCCATCGGGCACGCGATGCACGAGTTCGCGACCACGCGCTGGTTCGCCGCGCAGCGCCGCGGATCGCAGACCGTGTCCTCACCCGACGGGTCGTCGCCCGCCTCGTTCACCGTCCCGAGCGGGCACGACACGCACGCGTTCGCCACCACCCGCTGGTTCATCGCGCAGAGCGCCGGCCCGCCCGCGTCCGGCATCACGTCGCCGTCGAGCCTCGGCACGGCCCCGTCGCGCCCGCCGTCGTCCATCGGGGCGTCCATCCCCAGCGGGCCCGCGTCGAACGCCGTCCCCGGCGCGCGGCACACCCCCGAGATGCACTCCTGCCCCTCGGGGCACACGTCCCCCGGACCGCACGTGTACGTCCCCGGCCCGATCGTCACCTCGACGCACCCGCTCACGCCCGCGGCCAGCGCGAGCGCGAGCGCGCATGCGAGCTTGCGCATCAGAAGCGCACCTGGAGCCGGCCGTCGCGCACCGAGGCGCTCGAGTCGCCGCCGCCGCCGTCCACGATCAAGAGCACGATCCCCACGGCCGCCGCGGCGACGCCCACCCCGAGCGCGATCTCCCCCGCGCCCGCGAGGACGGGGACCTGGTCCGCGCGCGCCTGCTCGGACTCGGTCCACATCGGCATCCCGCTCGGGCCCTCGAGCGCGCTCTTCTCCGCGAACGCGACCCCGAGGAGCACCGCCCCGGCCACCGCCGCGGCGCCGCCGGCGCCCACCAGGATGATCCCGGGGATCGAGATGCCCCCTCCGCCGGACTCGCCGGTCGCCTGGTCGATCGTCACCGGCCCGGGCGGCGCGTCCGAGCCCTCGGCGCGCAGCGGCACGACGAGCCGCGTGACCTGCCCGCCCACGAGCTCCACCGTGCGGCGCTCGGTCACGTGCCCGTCCAGCCGGATCTCGATCTCGACCGAGCCCGGGTCCTGCGGGAGCGGCGCCGCGAGCGGCAGCGTCCCGACGCGCTGCCCCGCGATCCACAGCTCCGCCCCGGCGGGCTCCGACTCCACCTGGAGCCGGCCGATGTGATCCCGGATCCCCGCCATCGCCCCGTTGAGCGCCACGCGGTTCGACTCGATCCACTCGTGCTGCGTGGCGAGCGCGTCCCGCAGGTGCCCCTCCGCCGACAGCCAGCGCGTCAGCGCCATCTCCGCCAGCGCGATCTGCGCCAGCGTGCGCGGCGACGGATCGAGCCGGTACGCCGCCTCGAAGCGCGCGAGCGCGCCCTCGTCGTCGCCCTGCTCGCGCAGGTCCAGGCCCTGCTCCACGAGCGCGGCCGCCGTGTCCTGCGCCGCCGCCAGGGCGGGCGCGAAGAAGAGAGCCGAGAGCACCGAAAAGCAAATTGCGGCCTTGGCCGACGGTCGAGTCATGCAACCCCTCGCCCTGGAAGATCCGTCATCTGCGCACCGACGGCAAGCCGCGCCACCTCGGAGCGCCAGGATCCGTCATCGCCCGGGGGCGGGCAAGAGACGGGCGGTTTCACGCCTCGATCGGCTTGCCGACGAACCGCACGAGCGCGGCCAGGACCAGCGCCCCGACGAGGAGGCCGATCCACGGCCCGTAGAGCCCCAGCCCGGTCGCGAGCTCGCCCGCCACCAGGCTCACCCCGCCGACCGCGAGGGCGTAGGGGAGCTGCGTCTTCACGTGGTCGGTGTGATCGCAGCTCGAGGCCATCGAGCTCATGATCGTCGTGTCGCTGATCGGCGAGCAGTGATCGCCCCACACCGACCCGGTGAGGATCGCGGCGACCGACCCGAGCACGATGGTGGGATCGTGCGGCGCGAGCTCGTGCGCGAGGGGGACCACCAGCGGGAAGAGGATCCCCATGGTCCCCCACGAGGTGCCCGTCGCGAAGCTGATGACGGCGCCGATCACGAACACCGCCGCCGCGAGGAGCGAGGGCGGCAGGTGCTCGCCGATCGCCGAGATCACGAACCGCGCGGTGTGGAGCTCCACGCACACGTCGCCGATCGCCCACGCGAGGGCGAGGATCATCACCGCGAGGAGGATCGAGCGCACGCCATGGACCCAGGCCTCCATCGCGTCGCGCAGCTTCAGGGTGCGCGTCCCGAGGGCCATCCCGAGCGCGACGAGGCCGCCGATCGTCGCCGCCCAGAGGAGCGAGGAGAGCGAGCTCGCCTTCCCGAAGATGGTGCGCAGGCTCGGGTCGAGGAGCGAGCGCGCGCGCTCCGCGCTCGCGAGCGCGTCGGGATCACCGCCCGTGCGCGCCGCCTCGAGCGCCGCCTCGGCCCCGGCGCGCGCCTCCGCGAGGGCGGCCTCGCCGGTGACGTACATCCCGATCAGCGCGACGGCCACGACGGTCGCGATCGGCACGACGGCGTGGATCCAGGAAGGCGTCTTGCCCTCGGGCGGCGTGAGCTCGCGCGCGTCGAAGTCGCTCGCCGGCTTGCTCCCGGGGGCGGCGACGCCGCCGTCCCTCCACGCGCGCCGCTCGGCGACGCGCATCGGCCCGAAGTCCCGCTTCATGAGGATGACGAACAGCCCGAACGCGAGCATGAGGAGCGGATAGAAGCGGTAGGGGATCGTCTCGAGGAAGACGAGGTACGGGTCCGCCTCGAGCCCGATCGCGGCGTACTGATCCGCGATGTAGCCGACCTCCACGCCGACCCAGCTCGAGACGAGCGCGAAGCTCGAGACGGGCGCGGAGGTCGCGTCGACGAGGAAGGAGAGCTTCTCGCGCGAGATCTTCAGGCGATCCGTGATCGGGCGCATCGTCGAGCCGACGAGGAGCGCGCTCGCGTAGTCGTCGAAGAAGATCGCGAGGCCCATCACCCACGTCGCGAGCGCGCCGCGGAGGCGATCCTTGGCGATCCGCGTGACGAGGGTGGCCATCCCGACGGCGCCGCCCGCCTTCGAGATCACGCCGATCATCCCGCCGAGCAGCAGGCTGAACGCGATGATCGACGCGTGGTCGCGCTCGGCGAGCGCGCCGACGACGTAGGTGTCGACGGTGCGCAGGAGGCCCGTGAACGGATCGAAGCCGTACGCGAACGTCGCGCCGAGCCACACGCCGGCCACGAGCGCGACGATCACGTCGCGGAGCGCGATCGCGAGCGCGATCGCGAAGAGCGCGGGCAGGAGCGAGAGCCACCCCGGGATCACCGCCATGGACGCGCCGGCGCGCGCGTGGCCGACGACCCGCACGCGCACGCGGCCGCTGGCGGCGGGGGCGCGCACGGCCTCGAGCGCGAGCGCGGCCTCGAGCGCGCGCTCCTCGTCGTAGAGCGCGCGGCCCGCGGCGTCCTCGACGACTACGCGCCCGCGCGCCGGCCAGCCCTCGCCGCGGAGCGTGATCGACGCGTCGAACGGGATCCCGTCGAGCGCGACGCGGGGGAGCTCGAGCGCGAGGGTGCGCCCGCTCTGTTGGGCGACGACGGAGTGCTCGCCGAGCGCGACGCCCGACGCCACGCACGCGAGGAGGACCGCGAGGATGACCGTGCGCCGCGTCACGCCGGGCGACGGTACTACGCCCCGCGCTTCGAAGAATCAGATCAGCTGCCGCTGACGCTCACGTGCAGGTGGTGGTGGTGGAAGCCGAACCAGCCGCGGCCGGTGTCGGTCACCT
>JAYRVK010000750.1:0-1787 GCA_041918555.1 Sandaracinaceae bacterium | reverse complement strand
GCGAACGCGGCGAGACGGCGGCGGCGATCGCCGCTCGGTCCGCGGCCAGGTCAGCGCCGCGCGCGCGCGATCGCGGTCGCGAGCACCGGCGACAGGTCGGACTGACCGAGCGCCTGCTCCAGGGCCTCGACCAGCGCGCGCGCCTCGTCGAGGTCGAGCCCGTCGGGCGCGGCGCGGACGATCGCGACCAGGTCCTCGACGTCCTTGGGTCGCGCCGCGAGCGTCTTCATCACCACGAGGTCGGTGGGGCCCACCATGAGGACGCGGACGCCCTCGACGCGGACCTCGCGAGCGCGGGACAGGAACAGCTCCTCCGGTCCGGGGCCGGCCAGCACGACGTCGAGCGCCATCCGGCTGGACCCGTGGACGAGGGGCAGCACGCGCGCCTGCGCGACGAACGCCGCGTCGAGAGGGACCCGAGGCTCGATACCGGCCGCCGCGAGCCGCGCGAGGAGCGCATCCACGCTCGTCTCGCGGAGCTCGACGGTGACGTCGACATCCGCGGTCGCGCGCACGCTCCCGTAGTGGATGGCGGCCTGCGCGCCGAACACGTACCAGCGCAGCCCGAGCTCCTCGAGCGCCGGGGCGAGGTCAGCGAGGACGCGTCCAGCCGACATCGCCCGCTCGATCCAGCAACGCCTTGACGCGGAGGTGCGTCGCGAGGTCGTCCGCGCGCTCGCGCGCGAGGACCGTCGCCGGGACGGTGTCCGCGAGCTGTCGATAGAGCGCGGCCGCCAGCTCGTGCGCGACCTCCGCGTCCACGCGCAGAGGGGCCAACGCGGCGTAGTCGCGCTGAAGGAACGCCCGCACGTCCTCGGGACGGAACCGCATCGCCGAGAGGGTAGCTCAGCGAGCACGGGCCCGCCGTAGACGCGAGGGTCCCGACCTCCTCCGGGCGGCGACAACGAAGCGTGCATGATCCATGTATCCACGTGGCGAAGCGGAGCGGCGCGCTCTGGCGCGCGCGGGGAGCCTCTGGATCCGCGTGGTAGCCTCGGACGCAGATGGACAGCTTCGACGACGCGCTCCGGGTGATCGCGAGCCTGAACGAGGCCGGGGTCGACTACGTGGTCGTCGGAGGGGTCGCGCTGAACGTTCACGGGCTGGTTCGTGCGACCGAGCATCTCGACCTCTTCATCCGGCCCGATGCCGAGAACGTGGAGCGTCTCCGGCAGGCGCTGCGCACGGTGTGGTCCGATCCGTCCATCGAGGAGATCACAGCCGAAGATCTCCTGGGGGATACCCCGCCGTGCGCTATGGGCCGCCGTCGGGGACGCTCTACCTCGACATCCTGACGCGGCTCGGCGAGGCGACCGCGTTCGTGGATCTCGTCGCCGAGGACAAGGAGATCGCGGGAGTCGTCGTGCGGGTGGCGACGCCGCGCACCCTCTACCGCATGAAGCGCGGCACCGTCCGGCCGATCGATCAAGCCGACGCCAGCGCGCTGCGCGCAGCGTTCGGGCTCAGCGACGAAGGAGAGGGCTGAGTGCCGGTCCAGAAGTACCGATCCGTCGAGGAGATGCCGCGGCCGGAGCGCGTGCCGGACGACGCGCTGCTCGCGCGCATCCGCGCCGTGATGGCGCGCGCCCGCCTGTTCGCGCCCGCGCTCGCGATGCCGCGCGGCGTGGCGAAGTTCCGCTCGATCGAGGAGGCCAACGCGGCGCGCGACCAGGCCACCCTCGAGCGCATGCGGGCGAGCACGGAGCGGTAGCGCGCAGCGCCCTCGGAGACTCGGAGACCGAGAGAGGATCGAGCGCAGGTCGGCGCGCAGCGCCGCCCGGCGCGCG
>JAYRVK010000749.1:0-7611 GCA_041918555.1 Sandaracinaceae bacterium | reverse complement strand
TTCTCGAGCGCGCCGACCACGTGCTCGGTGTTCGGGTCGGACTGCGCGACGTCCTCGGCGGTGATCCACATCGCCTTGAGCCGCCCCTCGTGCGCCGCGTCGAACATGTCGGGGATCGTCAGGCCCTCGTCGCTCGGCGGCTCGACGCCCCAGATGTCCCGGTGCTCCTGGCGCGCGACGGGATCGCCGACGGGCCGGTAGTCGGAGAACACCGTCGGGAGCGCGCCGACGTCGGACGCGCCCTGCACGTTGTTCTGCCCGCGGATCGGGTTCGTGCCGGTGCCGAGCCGACCCATGTTCCCCGTCATGAGGCTCAGGTTGATCATCGAGAACACGGCGTTCGAGCCGTGCGCGGCCTCGGTGACGCCGAGGCCCCAGAGGATGAGCGCGGTCCCCGACGTCGCGTACGTGCGCGCGGCCTTCCGGATGAGGTCGGCGGGGACGCCGCTGATCGACTCGGCCCACTCCGGCGTCAGCGCGTCGAAGCTCTTCGCGTACTCCTCGAAGCCCTCGGTGTGCGCGGCGATGAACGAGCGATCGAGGAGGCCCTCCTTCAGGACGACGTGCTGGAGCGCGTTGAGCACGGCGACGTTGCTCCCCGGGTTCAGCTCGAGGTGGAGATCCGCGAGCTTGGCGAGCTCCGTCCTGCGCGGGTCGAGCACGATGAGCTTCGCGCCGCCGAGCACCGCCTGCTTGATGCGCGCGCCGTACACGGGGTGCGCCTCGGTCGGGTTCGCGCCGACGAGCAAGACGCACTTCGTGTGCTCGACGTCCTCGAAGCTGTTCGTGCCCGCGCCGGTGCCGAGCGACTTGGAGAGGCCGTAGGCGCTCGGGCTGTGGCAGACGCGCGAGCAGTTGTCGATGCTGTTGGTCCGCATGACCACGCGCGTGAACTTCTGCGCGAGGTAGTTCTCTTCGTTCGTGCAGCGCGAGCTCGAGATGGCGGCGAAGGCCTGCGGGCCGTGCTCCTCCCGGATCGCGAGGAGCCGCGTCGCGACGAAGTCGAGCGCCTCGTCCCAGCTCGCCTCGCGGAACGTGCCGTCGTCGTCGCGGAGGAGCGGCGAGCTCAGCCGCTCGTCGGAGCGCGCGTACTCGTGCGCGAAGCGGCCCTTCACGCACGCGTGGCCGCGGTTCGCCGAGCCCTTCGGGCTCGGCTGGATCATCGTGACGCGGTCCTCCTTCACGTGGACGTCGAGCGAGCAGCCGACGGCGCAGTATGCGCAAGTCGTATTGACGACGTGATCGGGCAGGCCGTCGCTGACCACCGCGCGGTCCATGATCGCGCCCACCGGGCACTCGATCGCGCATTGGCCGCAGCTCCGGCAGTCCGCCTCTTCGAAGCCGGTGTCGTTGCCCGCGATGACCTTCATGTCGAAGCCGCGGCCGGCCATCGCGAGGATGAAGCTCCCCTGCACCTCGTCGCACACGCGCACGCAGCGCGCACACGCGATGCACTTGTCCATGTCGAGCTTGAGGAACGGGTGCGAGAAGTCGGGCTTCGGGTGGTGCTGAGCCTTGGCCTCGTAGCGGACCTCGCGGAACCCCACCTGGGCCGCCGTCGCCTGCAGCTCGCAGCGGTTGTTGGCGGCGCAGCCGAGGCACTCGAGCGGGTGGTCCGAGACCACCATCTCGACGATGTTGCGCCGGATGCGCTCGAGCCGCGCGCTCTTCGTCGAGACGACCATCCCGCTCGCGGCGGGCGTGTGGCACGAGGCCTTGGGCTTCTGCCCCTCGACCTCGACGAGGCACATGCGGCACGCGCCGTGGGGCTCGAGCGCGCTCGAGTCGCAGAGCGTCGGCACGCCGTGGCCGACCTTCCGGGTCGCCTCGAGGAGCATCGCGCCCTCCTCGAGCTCGACCTCGATCCCGTCCACGGTGAGCTTGATCGTCATGGGCCTGGCACCTCACACCACCCTCGGCGACTTGGCGCCGGGGACGTACCGCTCGAAGGCGCCCACGAAGGTCGTGAGCAGGTTCTCGACGGGGATCGGGATCCCGCCGCCGAGCGCGCAGAGCGAGCCGACGCGCATCGTCTCGTTGATCTCGCCGAGCAGCTCGAGGTCGGCCTGGGCGCCGCGGCCCTCGAGGATCTTGTCGAGGACCTCGGTCGCGCGGACGGACCCGATGCGGCAGGGGAAGCACTTGCCGCACGACTCGACGGCGCAGAACCTCATCAGGCCGCGCCCGATGCGCACGAGGTCGACCGTCTCGTCGTAGACGACGATCCCGCCGTGGCCGAGCATCCCGCCCGCCTTCGCGAGGTCCTCGAACGTCAGCGGGAGATCGAGGTGCTGCGCGCCGAAGATCCCGCCGAGCGGACCGCCGATCTGGACCGCCTGGAACCGCTTTCCGTCCGGGACGCCGCCCGCGAGCTCGAAGAGGATCGCGCGGAGCGGCGTGCCGAGCTCGACCTCGTAGAGGCCCGGCTCCGCGACGTGACCGGAGATGCTCAGGAGCTTGGTCCCCCGGCTCTGACCCGCGCCGAGCGCCGCGTAGGCCTCGCCGCCGCGCTCGACGATCCACGGATACGCCGCGAGCGTCTCGACGTTGTTCACCACCGTCGGCGCGCCGCGGAAGCCGCGCACCGCGGGGAACGGAGGCTTGGGGGAGACCTGCGCGGGCACGCCCTCGAGGCTCCGGAGCAACGAGGTCTCCTCACCACAGATGTACGCGCCGTGCCCCTCGACGAGCTTCACGTCGAAGGCGAAGCCGCTCCCGAGGACGGAGCCGCCGAGGATCCCGGCCTCGCGCGCGTCGGCGAGCGCCTTCCTCCACACCGCGATCGCGCGCGGGTACTCGCCGCGGAGGTACACGTAGCCCTGCGAGGCGCCGACCGCGTACGCCGCGAGGATCGTCCCCTCGAGCACCGTGTGGGGGGCCTGCTCGAGGAGCTCCTTGTCGATGAACGCGCCGGCGTCGCCCTCGTCCGCGTTGACGACGACGTACTTGTCGCCGCGCGCGCTCGGCGCGTCGCGCACGGTGCGGAGCTTGAGCCCCGCGGGGAAGCCCGCGCCGCCGCGGCCGCGGATCTTCGAGGCCTCGATCGCGGCGATCACCTGCGCGGGATCCGCAGCGAGCGCCCGCTCGAGCGCGCGGTACACGCCGTGGGCGCGCGCGTGCGCGAGATCCGCGTACTCGCGCCCGAACCGCGCGAGGAGCACGCGCTCGCGGTCGGTGCGCGGCGGGTGGATCGTGTTGTCGGGCTCGGCGAGCTCGACCGGCGCGCCCGCGCGGAGCGCCTCCTCGACCGCGGCGAGCGCGTCGCCCACGAGGGAGAACACCTCGCGCCGGTGGCCCGCGTCGAGCATCGCGTTCGGGCCCGAGCCGCAGTAGCCGAGGCACGTGACCTCCCCGACGCGCACGTCGGTCTGCGCGAGCGACGCCGCGAGCCGCTCGTGGCACCCCGCGCTCCCTCGCACCGCGCACGCCTCACCGTTGCAGACCTTCAAGGTACGTTGCGCCGGCGCGTCCTCGCGCAGGTCGTCGTAGAACTTCGCGACGCTGCGCACGTGGGCGGGCGGGAGGTTGAGCTCGCTGGCGAGCGCGAGGAGGTCCGCGTCCGAGAGCGCGCCCTTCTCCTCGGCGAGCCGGGCGAGCCGGTCGTAGACCGTCTCTCCCCGACCGAGGAAGCGGTTCTGGAGCGCGATCAGGTTCGCGGACATCGAGGCTCCCTCATGTTCACGGACGGGCGGCGTGGCTGCAAGGGAGCCCGTCATCAGCTATGGACGCGCGATGGCGCTGGATCCCGAGTTCGTGGAGGAGTGTTTCTATCTCCCCGAGGGGCTCTTGATCGACGAGATCCTCGAGGTCGACGTGGACGCGAGCCGCATCCGCGTGAGGATGCCCACACACGACGACCTGCCGATCACCAGGACGCAGAAGGTGCACCCCGTCTTGCACCCCCGGCACGTCTCGGGCGGGCTCATCATCCACATGACCGGCGTCGCCGGGATGGTGCACGCCTACTACGTGTTCGGCCTGCGCCACAGCGAGGGCTGGGTCGGCTACGGCGGCGCGATCCACAAGGGCCGCTTCAAGAACCTCGCGCTGCCGGGAGAGCCGATCGTGATCGAGTGCCAGGCCAAGCAGGTGCGGCGGCGCGACAAGACGATCGTCGCTCGCTACGACCTCAAGTTCACGCAGGACGATCGCGAGGTGTACTTCGGAGACCAGACCGCGATGTGGATGAAGGTGGAGCCGACCGCATGACGCACAACGCGAGCCTCGTCGTCGAGACCACCCGCGGTCGCGGCACCTACGACATCACCCCCGCGGTGCAGCGCGTGGTCGCGGACAGCGGCGTGCGCGAGGGGCTGTGCACGGTGTTCGTGCACCACACGAGCGCGTCCCTCGTGATCTGCGAGAACGCGGACCCCGACGTGCGGCGCGACCTCGACGCCTTCTTCGCGCGCCTCGTCCCGGACGGAGACCGCCTGTTCGTGCACACCGCGGAGGGCCCCGACGACATGCCGAGCCACGTGCGCTGCATCCTCACGCAGAGCTCCCTCGGCATCCCGGTCGACGGTGGCCGCTGCGACCTCGGGACCTGGCAGGGGATCTACCTCTACGAGCACCGCACCGCGCCGCACCGGCGGCGGGTCAGCGTGGTGGTGGTGGGCTGATGCTCGGCCAACACAGAGTCGCCGTCGTCATGCCGGGCCTGAACGTCGCCTCGACGCTCGCGCGCACGGTGCGCGCGATCCCGGAGGGCATCGTCGACGAGATCCTCTTCGTCGACGACGGCAGCACCGACGCCTCCGTCGAGGTGGCGCTGTCGCTCGGGTGCAGCGTGGTCAGCCACGCGCGGAACCTCGGCTACGGCGCGGCGCAGAAGACCGGCTATCGCGAGGCCCTCGCGAGCGGCGCCGACGTCGTGGTGATGGTGCACCCGGACTTCCAGTACAAGCCCGAGCTGGTCCCCGCGATGGCCTCGATGGTGGTGTTCGGCGGGAACGACCTCGTGCTCGGCTCGCGCGTGCTGCTGCGCGGCGCGGTCGCGGGCGGGATGCCGCGCTGGAAGTGGGCGGTGAACCGGGGCCTCACCCACCTCGAGAACGCGCTGATGGACGGCGCGCTCAGCGAGTACCACACGGGCTATCGCGCGTTCTCGCGGCGCGCGCTCGAGACGCTGCCCCTCGCGGACAACCGCAACGACTACGTCTTCGACAACGAGACCATCGCGCAGGCGCTGTGGCTCGGCCTGCCGATCGGCGAGATCTCGTGCCCGGCGCGCTACTTCGACGGGATGCAGACGATCACGTTCCTGCCCGGGATCAAGTACGGCCTGGGCTGCCTCGACACCGCGGGGCGCTACTTCCTGCACCGCGTCGGGGTGAAGACGCGGATGCTCGACCCGAGCGGGCGCACGCTCGACGCGTGGACCGAGGGCGCGCGCGTCCCGCGGTAGACCTCACAGCAGGCGGTCGCGCCAGGTGCGGGGCGTGGCGTCGGTCACGATCTCGAGCGGGAGGTCGTACGCGAAGGGGCGCGTGCCGCGCGCGCGGACGTACTCGACGATGTCGCGGAGCGCGTCGTCGACGGTGCCCTTCGGCGCGTAGCCGAGGCGTGCGCGCGCCAGATCCGCCGAGCAGGTCGCGAGCTTCACCTCGCGCGGGCGGTCCGGCACGTGGATCGGCGCGAGCTCCCGGAAGCCGACGAGGTCCGCAATTCTTCTTGCGAGCTCCAGCACGGTGATGAAGCCGTCGTCGGGGCCGACGTTGACGGTGAGGCCGTCGAGGCCCGGGTCGAGCGCGAGCCTCGCCAGGAGCTCGACGACGTCACCGACCGGGCTGAAGCAGCGCTTCTGCAGGCCATCGCCGTACACGTAGGGCTGCCGGCCCTGGAGCATGAGGTTGACCATGATCGAGGCGACGTTGCGGTACGGATCGTCGTACTTCTGGCGCGCGCCGATGATGTTGTGCGGCACCGCGACGACGCGCTCGACGCCGTGCGTGGTGCAGAGGTTCGAGAGGAGCTGCTCGCCGGTCACCTTCGCGATCCCGTACGGGTCCTCCGGCGCGACGGGCATCTCTTCGCGGAAGGGGACCGGGGAGGCGCCGTAGCGGGCCATCGACGAGCAGTAGACGATGCGCTTCGCGCCGTTGGCGATCGCGGCGGTGAACGTCGCGACCGACGCCTGCACGTTCGCGCGCACGATGGTCGTCGGGCTGAACACGCTGAGCCCCTCGTGCGCGGCCGCGGCGGCGTGGACCACGACGTCGGCGCCGCGCGTCGCGCGCTTCATGCCGTCGAGGTCGCAGCAGTCCAGGACGAAGAGCTCGGCGCCCGCGGGGACGTTGTCGCGGTAGCCGCCGCTGAGATCGTCGTTGCCGCTGACCGTACAGCCCCGCGCGAGCAGGCGATCCGCGAGGTGCGAGCCGAGGAAGCCCGCGATGCCGGTGATGAAGACGTGATGGCCCACTCGCGTCGGACCTTAGCACCCTCGCGCGGCTCGCTCTGCTAGGGTGAGCGCGAATCATGAACGACCCTCGCGAGAGCGCTGGCGCGGTCACCGTCGTCGGCCTGGGCTACGTCGGCAGCGTCGTCGCGGCGTCGCTCGCGGCGGCGGGCCGCGTCGTGATCGGCGTGGACCGGCGCGCCGAGGTCGTCGACGCGCTCGCCGCGGGCCGCGCGCCGATCCCGGAGCCGCACCTCCAGGCGCGGATCGACCGCGCGCGCGAGCTCGGCACGCTGAGCGTCACGACGTCGATCGCGGACGCGGTCGCGCGGACGGACGCCTCGCTCGTGTGCGTCGGCACGCCGCTCGGCGACGATGGGAAGCTCGACGAGCACGACCTCCTCTCGGCGTGCGAGCAGATCGCGCGCGCGGTGCCCGCGGGGCGCGCGCACGTGATCGTGATCCGCTGCACGGTGTCGCCCGGGACGTACGCGCGCGTCGCGGCCCGGCTCGATCCGGCGCGCGTGAGCCTCGCGCTCAACCCCGAGTTCCTGCGCGAGGGCAGCGCGGTGAAGGACCTCGAGCAGCCCGAGCTCGTCGTGTACGCGACCGAGCACGAGGCCGCCGCCCGCTTCCTCGAGGCGCTGTATCGCGCGCAGGCGGATCGCCTGCACCGTACCGATCCCGCGACCTCGGAGCTGCTCAAGCTCGTCAACAACGCGTGGCACGCGCTCAAGGTCGGGTTCGCGAACGAGGTCGCGCGCGTCGCCGCGCCCGCGGGCGTCGATCCGTTCGCGGTCATGGAGCTCCTCTGCAAGGACACGAAGCTCAACGCGTCGGCCGCGTACCTCCGGCCCGGGCTCCCCTTCGGCGGCGCGTGCCTGACCAAGGACGTGGCGTCGCTGTCGGCGCACGCGGCGCGGCACGGCGTCGAGGCGCCGCTGATCGGGGCGATCCTCTCCTCGAACCGCGCGCACCTCGAGCACCTCGTCGAGGCGGTGCTCGCGCACGAGCCGCGGCAGACCGCGATCATCGGCGTCGGCTTCAAGCCGGGCGCCGCCGACGTACGCGACAGCGCGCCGGTCAAGCTCGTGAAGGAGCTCCTCGATCGCGGCGTGCACGTGACCGTCGCGGACTCCGCGGTCCTGGACGCGCGCGTCCCGCCGCTCGGCCTCGACGCGCTGCGGCAGGCGCTCGGCGATCCGCGCGCGCAG
>JAYRVK010000748.1:0-2053 GCA_041918555.1 Sandaracinaceae bacterium | reverse complement strand
CCAAGCGGGCGCCCCCGAGCGCCCCGTGCTCCTCGACTTCGGGCTCGCCAAGAGCCTGATCGAGGAGGGCGAGCGCTCGCAGCTCACCGCGAGCGGGGTCGTCATGGGGACGCCCGCGTACATGTCGCCCGAGCAGGCCTCGGGCCTCCCGCTCGACGCGCGCGCGGACCTCTACTCGCTCGCCACGATCGTCTACGAGATGCTCGCCGGGCAGACCCCGTTCGACGCGCCCACGGTGCCCGCGCTCTTCGCGAAGCTCGCGACCGATCCGCCGACCCCGATCGAGCTGCACCGCAGCGACGTCCCGCCCGCGCTCTCGCACGTGCTCTCGCGCGCGCTCGCGAAGGCGCCGGACGATCGCTTCCCCACCGCCGAGGCCCTCGTCGAGGCGCTCCGCGCGGGCGCGTCGGGCGCCGATCCACGATCGATGATGCAAGGTTACTTGCCCCCCACGGCCGCCGCGGCGCCCGGGCCCACGCCCGTGGGGAACGCGGCGGCGTCGTGGCCGCGCGGAGTCGACCCGCACGGGCGGACCCACGCGACGCCGGCCGGAGGGCCGCCCCATCCAGTAGGAACGCCCGTCGTCCACGCCGCCGGCGCGCGCGGCGCGAGCCCGTGGCTGCTCGTGCTCGCGGCCGCCGCGCTCGGGGCGCTGGTCCTCGGCGTCGCGGGGGGCGGCTACCTCTACTGGGTGCAGGTGCGCACCACGCGCGATCAGCTCGCGGCGCTCGAGCGCTCGCTCCCGCGCGGACCGGACCCGGCGGCGGTGAACCGCGCCGTCGAGGAGGCCGCGCGGGGAACGAGCCCCCTCGACGCGCCGCCGATCGTGCCCGAGCCCGTGCCCCCCCCCCGCCCAGGCCGAGACGCCTCCCGAGGTCGCGCCCGCCGTGGTCCGCTCGACGCGCCGTCGCGACGCGCCGCCGGCCGCCCCGCCGGCCCCCGAGGTCGCGCCGCCGCCGCCGAGCGGCGGTCCCCCCGCGGGCGGTCCGCCGGCCGGCGTCCGCGAGACCGTCGACTACATGAGCCGCTCCGACTGGCAGGGCTGCCTCCGCGAGAGCCGGCGCCACCCTCGCTCGGCCGAGCTGCTCGGCGCGCGGATGAGCTGCGCCAACTCCGCGCACGACGCCGCGGCGCTGCGCGCGACGTGCGACGAGATCCGCCAGCACTACCCGCAGCACGGGTACAACCAGGCGTGCGCGGCGCTGATGCGCGCGCAGGCGATGTGAGAAACAGGCGAGACCCCGGCAGGGGCGACTGCCGGGGTCTCTGTGGTGAAGGAAGCGATCCACGCCAGGGAGGGAAGCGCGTGGATCGCGCAAGTTGTGTTGCGCTACTCGGAGAAGTCGAGCTCGCGGGGCTCGGCGTCGTCGTCCAGGCCGCGCTTGTGGATGTTGGCCTCCTCGTAGAGGTCGTCGAGGGACCAGCCGAGCTTGTGCTGCGTGCGGATCTCCTCGCGTTGGAACTCCTCGATCGATCGGTAGTGCTTCGGACCGCTCATGTTGCTCAAGCCTCCTCGTTGTCGGGGCGCCGCGGGCGAAGCGGCATGACTCGCGCGTCCCGGGGGCCGCGCGGGCCCGCCCAGAACACCTGCTCCTGCACGCGCCGGGCTCCGGCCGGAAGCTCTCGCCCATCGGAGAGGGCGTCCCGAAGGGAATGTCGAAGCCAAGCGCCGTTGTCGTTCGGTAGCATCATCAACTACCTCGTCCTATATCTACATACGTTCTACCACCGCTTGTCCGCGCTACAAAAAAAGCCGCGGCCGGGGCCGTTGCTCCGCTGCGCCCACCCTGATAGACCGGCGCTCCCGGTGGGCGGATCGATGGGTCGAATCGTCGCGATCGCGAACCAGAAGGGCGGCGTCGGAAAGACGACCACCGCGGTGAACCTCGCGGCGAGCCTCGCCATCGCGGAGCAACGTGTCTTGCTCGTGGATCTCGATCCGCAGGGCAACGCGTCGAGCGGGCTCGGCCACTCGCACCGCCGCGTCGAGCGCGGCACCTACCAGCTCCTCATGGGCGACGCGGCGCTCGGCGACATCGTCGTCGACACCGAT
>JAYRVK010000747.1:0-10308 GCA_041918555.1 Sandaracinaceae bacterium | reverse complement strand
TGCGGATACATTCGCGCCGCACGCCCTCATGGCGAAAACCCAGCTTTTCCATCAGGCGCAGTGAAGCCGGGTGATCCATGCGGGTATCTACATTGACCCGGTGCAGCCGCAGGCTGTCGAAGCCAAAGCGCAGCAGCGCCTGCACCGCTTCACTGGCAATGCCGCGCCGCCAGTACGGGCGCCCGACCCGATAGGGATCCGCGGGCGCGCGGAGCACGCGCGGGTCGTCGACCACGCTGTGCGAGCGGCGCCCGCGCAGGCGGATCCAGCGGATCGCTGCGACCTTCGCGGCGTAGTAGGCGGGGCACGGGAAGACGCTCGAGTCGTACTCGACGCCGAGCTCGGCGAGCGCGTCGAGCACCTCGTCGGTGATCGTGTAGCCCGGCGCGCGGAAGCCCACGGGGCGCACCCCGGTCGCGCGCTCGATGGCGTCGGCTCCGTCGCGGATCTCGGCGCGGATCTCCGCGACGGAGCGGCGCGTGAGGTCGTAGAGGTGCGAGCCCGAGTGGTTCGCGACCTCGTGGCCCTCCTCGACGAGCGCGCGGAGCGCGGCGCCGTTCTCGTCGTCGAGGTCGGCGCCGATCGCGAAGAACGTGGCGCGCACGTCGAGCGCGTCGAAGAGCCGGCGCAGGCGGGGCAGGGCCTTCTGGTAGATCGCCCGCGCTGCGGCGTCGCTCGGGGGGGGCAGCCCGTGGATCGCCGCGTAGCAGCCGATCTCGTCGAGGTCGACGCTCAGCGCGGCGAGGGGCGCGCTCACCCCTGGATCCGGATGGCGTAGACGAGCCGGGCCATGTTCTTGAGCACGTTCGGGACGCGGCGGAAGAGGTGGATCGCGGGCTGCCGCTTCTCGAGGACGCGCACCGGGATCTCGACCACCCGCACGCCGCCGCGCTGCGCGCGGATCACGAACTCGCTCGCGAAGAGGTCCTTGTCGACGAGGCACGAGCGCGCGACCTCGACGAGCGACGCGCGGCGGAACGCCTTGAGCCCGTGCGTGTCGGTGCCGCGGAAGCCGAGGCTCACGCGGAGCATCCCGTTGATCACCTTGGTCGCGACGCGCCGCACGAACGGCCGCTCGTCGCTCGCCCCGTGCATGGCCTTGCTGCCGACCACGAAGTCCGCCTCGTTGGTCTCGAGCAGCGCCATCGCGCGCTGGTAGAAGTCGACGTCGCAGAGATCGATCTCGTCGCAGATCACGAACTCGCCGCGCGCGCGGAGGATCCCCGCCTTGAGCGCGCCGCCGTAGTTCGGCTGCCCGAAGCTGAAGGTCTGGACCTGCGCGAAGCGGTCGGTGAGGGCGCGCGCGATCTCCACCGTCGCGTCGCGCGAGCCGTTCTCGGCGAGGATGAGCTCGTAGGGCCAGTCGAGCTCGGAGAGCCGATCCACGAGGTCGACGACCGCCGCGTGGAGGATGGCCTCCTCGTTGTAGACGGGGATGACGATCGAGATCCGCGGCTCCGGGGACGACATCGCCGCGGGATATTGAACGGGGACGGGTGCCGGTCAAGAGCAGCAGTCGGGCGGGCAGGGATCGGGCCCCCGCTCGACGTGCTCCGCGACCAGATCCCGCAAGAGCGCCACGAACCGCGGGTGCGAGCCGGCGGTGCCCGCGCGCACCATGCGGAGCCCGCGCGCGTCGGCCCGCGCGCGGGCCTCCACGTCGAGGTCCCACACGACCTCCATGTGGTCCGCGATGAACCCGAACGGCGCCAACACCACGCTCGCACCCTCGGGCTCCCCGTCGAGCACGTCGAGCACGTCCGGCTCGAGCCACGCCTGGTCCGGCGGGCCCGAGCGGCTCTGGTACACCACGCGGTGGCGGCGGGCGCCCGCGTCGCGCGCGACCGCGTCGGCGAGCGCGCCGAGCTCGTCCTCGTAGTCGCAGGCGTCGGCCATCGCGACGGGGATGCTGTGCGCGGTGAAGAGCACCTCGGCGTCCGGATCGCCGAGCTCCGCCAGCGCGTCGCGGAGGCGCGCGACGCAGGCCTCGACGTACCCCGGGCGCCGCGAGAACGGGCGGACCTTGTCGATCGGGGGCGCGCCCGCGACGGCCGCGCGCGCCTTCTCCACGTCCAGCCGGTAGTTGCGGCAGCCCGCGGCGCTCGAGAGCGCGCTCGTCGCGATCGCGATCGCGCGCGTCACGCCGTCGTCGCGCATCGCGCGGACCATGTCCTCGAGGTGCGGCCGCCAGAACCGATTGCCCCAGTACACCGGCAGCGCGGGCCCGCGCGCGGCGAGCTCGGCGCGGAGGCGCTCGATCAGCTCGGCGGTGAGCCGGTTGATCGGCGAGACCCCGCCGAAGTGGTGGTAGTGCGCGGCGACCTTCTGGAGCCGCGCCTCGGGGACCCGGTCGCCCACCACGTTGCGGAGGAACGGCATCACCTCGTCGGGGCCCTCGGGGCCGCCGAACGACACGATCAAGACGGCGTCGTACGTCATGCGGCGGCGAGGATGGCATGCGCGCGCCGAAGGTGCGCGTCCCCGCGCCACCCGCGCGGGATCGCCGCGGTCCGGCCCGCGGGGACGGAGAGGGCGCCGAGCGCGACGATCCCCTCGAGCACGGTGAGCCCGCGGACGTCGGAGGCGCGCTCGAGCGCGATCGCGCCGGTCCCCGACAGCCTCGCCACCCGCACGGGCGGCGCCTCCGAGAGCGCGAGCCGAGTCGCGGGCCCCGCGAGGCGGGGCCGGCCCGCGCGCACCCGCACCCGCGCGAGCAACGCGTCGCCGCGCGGGAGCTCCCAGCGCGTGGCGCGCAGCGCCGCCTCGAGGTGGAGCGCGCGCGGCGCGCCGCCGTAGGTGCGGTTCCAGTCCCAGTAGCGGTAGGTCACGCCGCGCCGCCCCGGCGCGACGCGCTGCGGCTCGACGAGGAACACGCCCGCGCCCACGCAGTGGGGCGTCCCCGCCTCGATCACGAAGAAGTCGCCCGGCTCGACGGGCACGAACGCGAGGAGCTCCGCCACGTCGCCGCCCCGCGCGAGGCGCGCGCGCATCGACGCCTCGTCCGCGCTCGGCGCGAGCCCGAGGTGGATCCCTGCGCCGGGGTCCCGATCGATCACGTACCAGGTCTCCGGCTTGCCGCCCTCGTCCGGTCCGAGCCCCGGATCTCCGTCGGCCGGATGGATCTGGACCGAGAGCGGCTCGGCCGCGTCGAGGAGCTTCACGAGGAGCGCGATGTCCCCCAGCACCTCGCGGAGCGCGCGTCCGTCGTCGAGGTGGCTCGGGAAGTCCGGCTCGATCGAGAGCTCCCACGACTCGCCCACGATCTCCCCGGGCGCCAGCCCCTTCAGCCGCCGGATGCGGTGCCCGCCCCAGGGCGTGCGCGACGGTGGGGTGAAGCGCGCCGCCTCGAGCAAGCAGGGCTCGTCGAATTCTTGGTGCTCCATTGGCCTACATGTAGGTTGGCCTCGGTCGATCCCGGAGGAACCGATGGCATTCAAGGGCAACGAGCGCAGGATTCACAAGGTGTTCGTCACTCGGAACACCGAGTACCACGTCCGCCAGGACACGTGCGTGGCCGTCCGCGATCGCCGGAGCGGCGAGTGGCTCAAGAGCCACCTCGCGCTGAAGAACAAGATCCACGGCGGCATCCGGTTCGCGCGCAACGGCGGGGTCGTCCCGAACCCGGGCGCCCCTCGGATCGGCGAGTCGCTCTTCTTCCACGCCGCCGGGCGCGACCTCGTCACGAGCCCGATCCTCAGCGTCGAGCGGCCGCACAAGGCCACGGTGAACCGCTACCCGCGCGCCTGATCCGGGGCGTGGACGCCACCCGGGCGTCGCGTTATATCGCCTGGCCGTGTCTTCGGAAGCTCGCAAGACCATCCGGGTGGTGGGCGCCGTCATCGAGAAGGACGGCCGCTACCTCATCACGCAGCGGCGGCCCAACGCGGTCCTGCCGCTCCTGTGGGAGTTCCCGGGCGGGCGGGTCGAGGACGAGGAGAGCGACGTCGACGCGCTCCGCCGCGAGATCGTCGAGCGCCTCGGCGTCAGCGTGGAGGTCTCGCAGCCCTGGATCTGCTTCCGCACGCACCCCTACGAGCACTACACGGTCGATCTCTACCTCTACGAGTGCGACCTGATCGGCGGCGAGCTCGAGCGGCGCGCCGTGCACGACTTCCGCTGGGTGACGAGCGAGGAGTTCGACGACTACCCGTTCACGCCCGTCGACGAGGCCTCGATGAACAAGCTCCTGGGGGAAGCGTGAGGCGCGCCCTGTTCGCCGCGTCCTGTCTCCTCGGCGCGTGCACCGCGAGCGCCGAGCCGAGCGCCCGCCTCGCGCCCGAGGCCGAGGCCGAGGCGCCGGCGGTCGCGTCGACGAGCTACGGTGCCGCGATCGACGAGCGCCTGCCGCTGACGCCGCTCTCGGAGATCGTCGCGGCGCCCGAGCGCTTCCGCGATCGGGTGGTCCGCACCGAGGGGGAGATCGCGCGCGTCTGTCAGCGCGCGGGCTGCTGGATGGAGCTGCGGGAGGGAGACGGCCCGGCGGTGCGCGTCCCGATGGCCGGGCACGCGTTCTTCCTCCCGCGCGACGCGGCGGGCCGGCGCGCGACCATGCAGGGCCGGGTGACGGTCCAGGAGCTCTCGGCGGACGTGCGGGCTCACCTCGAGTCGGAGGGCGCGCAGGCGACCGCCTCCGCGCTCTCGATCGACGCCACCGGCGTGGTGATCGCCGGCGGCGCGTAGCCGCGCGCATGGCCGAGCCCGACGCGCCGACGCCGTGCCCCACGTGTGGCACCGAGGTCCCGCCGGGCGCGCCGCGCTGCCCCGGCTGCGGGCGCGTGTTCGGCGAGGAGAACCGCTGCCCGCACTGCCACGCCATCGCCGCGGTGATCGAGCGGCGCGGGACCACGGTGTGCGCTGCCTGCGGCAAGCCGCGCGTCGGCGCGGTGACGCTCTCCGGCGATCGCCCGCGCGGATCCGTCGTGCCGGCGTCGCACGCGGGCAAGCAGGCGGGGACGACCGCGATGCTCGCGCGCGCGCGCGGCCGCACCCAGCGCGCCGGCGGCGTCTTCCTCCTCGCGAGCGGGATCATCGCGGCGGCCCTCGTCGCGGCGGCGATCCCGGGCGGCGCGGGGATCGCGCTGGCGGTGCTCGCCGCCCTGATCGGCGTCGGCGCCGGCGGCCTCGCGCTCCGCGCGGGCGCGCGGAGCGTCGAGCGCGCGCGCAGCCTCGACGCCGAGGCGAGCCGCGCCGCCGTCGAGGAGCTGGCGCGCGCGAAGGGGGGGGTGCTCACCGCGGGCGAGCTCGCGCAGAGGCTGCGGCTGTCGGTCGAGGACGCAGACGCGATCCTGACGGCGCAGGTGGGCGACGGGAGCTCCGTCGACGTAGAGGTCGACGAAGAGGGCGTGGTCCGCTACGTGTTCCACGCGCTCCGCCCGCGCGCCGCGCGCGTGCGGGTGGACGCCGCCCCGGACGAGGCGGTCGAGGTGCCCGAGCCGGCTCGCCGACGCGGCGGAAAGCAGGCAGAATCGGGGCTCGATGAGTGACTCGACGGGGGGCGAAGGATCCGAGGGGCCGCGTCCGCTGCCGCGCAAGGTGCGGACGCGCCAGCCGACGTTGATCGGGATCGCCACCGCGAAGCCCACCCCGATCGAGGCGCCGAAGGCCGACGTCGTGGCGCCGAAGAAGCCGCCCGCGGAGGCGAAGAAGCCGCTCCCCGCGCCCTCCGAGTCCGGGGTCTCGGCCAAGCCGGCGTTCCCCACGCGGCCGACGGGCGGGGTGCCGCCGCGGCACAAGCCGTTCCCGCCGCGCCCTCGGAGCGCGCCTCCCCCGCCGCCGCCCGAGCGCGCGACCGATCCCGATCCGTCCGTCGCCCCGGTGCTCTCCGCGGAGGAGCTCGCGAGCCAGCCGACCAAGCTGCTCCCGTCGGCGCCCCCCCCCCCGATGGACATCGCGCTCGAGCCGACTCAGGCCGCCGTCGACGTGGGCGCGGTGCGCGCGATGGACGGAGACGAGGGCGCGCCGCCGCTCGCGGCCGAGGTCACGCAGGTCACCGACGAGCCCGAGGCGATCCACACCGATCCCGGGCTCGAGGTCCCCTTCGAGGGGGAGCTCGCCGCGGAGGCGACGCGCCCGGTCGTGTCCGCGCCCCTCGACTCCCCGCCCGACGACGGCGACGCGGGCCCGGTCTCGGTCCCCGATCTCGTGCCGGTGTCGACCGTGATCGTCGATCCGGCGAGCCTCGCGCAGCCCGCGCAGGTCTACACGATGGACCTCGAGTCCGGTTACGTCGCGATGCAGACCGACGAGCCGATCGAGATCCCGGGCCGCAAGCTCCCCCTCGGCCTGATCGTGGGGGGGCTCGTCGCGGCGGTCGTGATCGTGGGCGTCGGGATCGGCGTCGGGTACGTCGTGATGAGCGGCGGGGACGATGCCCCCGCCGACGCGCCCACCGGCGCGGCGCCCGCGGACGAGGCGGTCGAAGACGCGGTCGCGGAGCCGAGCGAGGACCCGCCCGCCCCGGAGCCCGCGCCGACGACCCCGACGACCGAGGCCGCGCCGCCCGCGCCGGCCGAGGCGGTCGCCGAGGCGCCCGCCGAGGGCGAGGGGGAGGACGAAGGCGAGGACGCGATGCCCGCGCCGGCCGCCGGCGCCGCGTCGATCGCGGACATCGAGGCCTTCGAGCTCCCGCTGCCGCGGGTGAGCCGCCGAGCGCGCCGCCTGTCCGACGAGGAGCGCCTGAGCCAGGGCGGGCGGCACCGCGCGCGCGGCCTCTCGGCGTACCGCGAGCAGCGCTGGGACGACGCGGTGCAGGAGTTCGCCGCGGCGCTCGAGCACAACGACTGGGACGTGGCCGCGATGGAGGGGTTGGCCCGCACGCGGGCGCGGCAGGGACAGTTCCCCGAAGCGGTGGCCTGGGCCGAACTCGCCGTGCGCCGCAACTCGCGCAGCGCGGCCACGCACCGGATCCTCGGCGACGTGTGGCGCCAAGCGGGGCACGACGATCGCGCGCTCGCGGCGTGGCGCCGCGGGCTGCGCCGCCACCCCGAGGATCGCTGGCTGCGCATGCGCATCCGCGAGCTCTCCGAGTAGCGTCCTCGGGCTTGCCCGCGACGCGCCGGCGGCGGGATGATGCGCGGGATTCCCCTCGAGAGACTGGAGGTCGCCTTGGCACGTACCGCGCTCGCGTCGTTTCTACGTCAGGTCGCACGGCTCCATCGGTCCTGGCGCGGGTCCGGGGAGCCGCTCGCGGAGCACCTCGAGCGGCAGCGGGAGGCGGCGCGGATCGAGCGCGCGGTGCTCGCCGCGCGCGGGATCGATCGCCGCTCCTTCATGAAGCTGTCGGCGGGGGCCGCGGCGCTCGCGGCCTTCCCGTTCGCGGCGTCCGGCTGCGACGGCGGGAGCAGCGCTCCACGCGTGGCGGTGGTCGGCGCGGGGCTCTCGGGGCTCCACTGCGCCTATCGCCTGATGAACGCCGGCGTCGGCGTGCGGGTCTTCGACGCGTGGAACCGCACGGGCGGCCGCACCTTCACCGCGCGCGGGATGGTCGGCGGAGGCCAGATCATCGAGCTCGGCGGCGAGCTCGTCGACTCGAACCACGAGACGATGTTCGCCCTCGTGGAGGAATTCGGGCTCACCCTCGACGACCTCCAGGAGGCCTCCGGGATCCGCGCCGAGACCTTCTACTTCGGGGGCTCGGTGCTGAACGAGGCCGACGTGGTCGAGGCCTTCGACACGGTCGCGCCCGAGCTCGCGAACGCGCTCGTGCTCGCGGAGAGCGACGACGTGGAGTTCGAGCGGCTCGACAACCTGAGCATCCCGGCCTTCCTCGAGGGGATCACCGGCGCGAGCGATCTCATCCGCTCGATCCTCGAGGTCGCGTACGTCGGCGAGTACGGGCTCGAGGCGGACGAGCAGTCGATCCTCAACCTCGTCTACCTCGTCGACGCCGAGACCACCGACCCGTTCCGCGTCTTCGGCGACAGCGACGAGCGCTACCACATCCACACGGGGAGCGAGTCGATCGCGGAGGCGCTGACGTCGCGCCTCGGAGATCGGATCGCGCTCGAGCACCGCCTGACGCGGATCCGGCGCGCGAGCGACGGGCGCATCGTGCTCAGCTTCGACGCGGTCGGCGCGGGCTCTCTCGAGGAGACGTACGAGCACGTCGTCTTGACGCTCCCGTTCACGATGCTGCGGGTGGTCGACATCGAGGCCGGGCTGTTCGAGGCCGACAAGCAGCAGGCGATCGACGAGGTCGGCTACGGGCAGAACGCCAAGCTCATGATGCAGTTCGGCAGTAAGCCGTGGCGCGAGACCCACATGGCGGGCGGCGCCGGCTTCGCCGACAACGGCGCGCAGACCTTCTGGGAGACCTCGCGCGGTCAGGATGGAACGCAAGGGATCTTGACGCACTTCGCGGGCGGCGACGGCGGGATCGCGCTCGGCGCGGGGATCCCCGAGTCGCAAGCGGAGCGCATCCTGCCGCTCCTCGAGCCGGTGTTCCCGGGCACGATGGCGGCGTACGGCGGCACCGCGATCCGGATGCACTGGCCGACGGCGCCGTTCCACCTGGGGAGCTACTCCTGCTATCGGCCCGGGCAGTGGGCCTTCTACGGCGTCGAGGGGCGCCGCGAGGGGAACGTGCACTTCGCGGGGGAGCACACGTCGCTCGACTTCCAGGGATACATGGAGGGCGCGGCGGAGACCGGCGCGCGCGCGGCGAACGAGGTCCTGGTCGACCTCGGGCTCATGGCGCCGACCGAGCCGCTGCGCCTCGCGGGCCGGCGGCCCCTGGCGCGGCCCCGCCGGCGCTGACCTCCGCGCTCGTCGAGCGGAGGCGTGCTGGCAGGTGCGGGAGCAGGCGCTCGCCGAAGCGCCGCTCGCCGTCCTGGCTCCAGTGATCACCGTCGGACCAGTAGAGCGCCTCGCAGGTCAGGATGTCCGTCTCCGGGTCGAGCGCGTGGCGCGCGAGGCCGACGTAGCGCACGCCCTCGCGCTCGGCGGCCAGCGTCGCGGCTCGGTCGAGCGCCTCGAAGATCTCGATCTGGCCCGGGCGCAGGGCGATCGGTGCGCGGCAGTCGTGCTCGAGGACGCGGCGGCGCGACAAGTGCGGCTCGACGCGCGACGCGAGCCACGTGACCGGCACCCGGCGCGCGAGGCGCCCCAGATAGTGGGCGAGCGTGTCGACGCGGTCGCGGTTCACCGTGAGCGCCGGCAGCGGCCGGTCCAGCGCGACCCGCGCGAACAGCTGTCGGCTGCCCTCTTCGCCACGCGCCCCACGCAGCAGGTAGGACCCTGCTTGGGTGAAGACCACCGCCTCCACGAGATCCGCGGGGTCGGCGACGAGCCGAGCGAGGTCGTCGTAGTAGCCGCAGTCCGGGTCGTCGTCTCCCGGCCGGCAGCCCCCGTCCGTGACCCCGAGGACGAAGGGGTTGGGCGACACCGCGGTCATGGCCGAGAACAGATCGATCGCGTGGCTGTCTCCGAGCACCACCACCGCAGGCCCGTGCTCCTCGGCGCATTGCTCGATCCGAGCGCGCGGTGCGCCATCGAGACGCGTCGTGTTGAAGCGGCACGAACCGTCGTCGCGCGGCAGGCCGTGGCTCCGCTCCGCGGCGAGGATCCAGTCCAGCCGCTCCGCGAGCGGCGCGTGCGCGGCGCGCCAGATCCGATCGTTGCCGTCGCTGAGCACCCCGACCCCCGCGAGCGCGACGAAGGCCGCGCTGCCGATTGCGCCCGCGACGAACAGGCCGCGCGCGTTCGGGAGGAGGCGCCCGGAGCTGCGTCGGAACGGCTGCTCCACCCACGCGTACGTCGCCCACGCGAGGAGGTACGACGCGAGCGTCAGGATCGCGATCGTCACGGGCCCCGGCGGATCGAGGAGCGTCAGCCGCGCGAACGCGAAGAGCGGCTGGTGGAACAGGTAGGCCGGGTAGGAGATCAAGCCGATCGCGACGAACGGTCGCGAGGACAGGAGGCGCCCGGTCCACGTGCCGCGGCCGGCGTAGAGGATCACCGCGGCCGTCCCGATCACGGGTACGAGCGTCGCGAGGCTCGGGTAGGGCGTCGCCTCGTCGTGCAGGACCATGCTCCCGAGCATCAGCGCGAGCCCTCCGGCGGCGATCCACTCGCTCTGCTGTGGCCCGCTCCGTCGTCTCCAGACCGCCGCGAGCGCGCCGGCCACGAGCTCCCAGCTCCGCGTGAACGTGAAGTAGAAGTTCTCGTCGGGCTCGTAGCGCGCGCCCCACTCGGACGCCGCGAGCGAGACGAGCCCGATCACCGTCAGCGTGAAGAACAGGCGTCGCGGCGCGAGCCTCACGAGCGCGAGGAGCAGGAGCGGGAACACGACGTAGAACTGCTCCTCGACCG
>JAYRVK010000746.1:0-2929 GCA_041918555.1 Sandaracinaceae bacterium | reverse complement strand
GCGCAGTCGGTGCGCGAGCCGCCCTCGGGGTACGGATCGCAGGTGGCGACCCCATCGGCGACGACCTCGCGCCACCCCGGCGCGCACGGGAGAAAGCTCGGCGCGGCGGGCTCCGCGATCGACACGCCCGCGTCGGTCCCCGAGGTCGCGTCGTCGGCGCCGCCGTCGCTCGGCGTCGACGCCCCGTCGCACGCGACCCACGCCAGCGCGGTCGCGATCGACCTCCACCCCCTCATGGCGACCAGGGTCGGCGGTGGACGCGTTGGTGTCAACCCTGTCGACTGAGCAAACATCGTTGACGGGCTCGCCGGCTCCGCGATCTGCTACGGTCCGCCGCGCTCGACGATGACGACGGTCCGACACATCGACGTCCTCGGATCTCGTGCCGAGGCAGCAGGGCCCGCTCCAGCCGCCGGGTGTATCGTGGAGCATGCCCCGAAGCACCCGCAGGACGATTTGCGTGCTCTACTTCGTGCTGGTCTCGTGCGACGGAGGCGCGGGTTCGGACGCGGGCGTGGCGCCTCGCGACGCGAGCGCGCCGACGGACGCGGGGCCGCGCGCGGACGCGGGGCCGCGCGCGGACGCGGGGCCCCCACCGGCCGGCGACGGCATCGCCGCGCGCTACCCCGGCGACGAGGGGATCGAGGCCGACCCCGACGTGATCTTCGCCGACGACTTCGAGTCGTACGCCGACGCGTCGGGCCTCGACGCGCGGTGGGACTACGGCGTCTACCACGAGGTGCGGATCGCGACGGAGGCCGAGCGCGTGTTCGGGGGCCGCCAGGCCCTGGAATTCCGGATGCCCGCCGGCGACTCGGAGCTGAGCAACACCGTCGCGCGCCGCGTGAGCCCCGAGCTCGACGTGCTCTACCTCCGCTACTACGCGCGCTACGACCCGACCTTCGACGTCTCCGGCTCGAGCCACAACGGCGCAGGGATCTCCGCGCACTACTACGTCGACGGCATGGCCACGCCCGGGATCCCGGCCGACGGCACGAACAAGTTCCTGATCGAGCTCGAGGCGTGGCGTGGCGAGCCGTCGGAGCCCACGCCGGGCTCGCTCAACGTGTACGCCTACCACCCGCTCCAGCGCTCGATGTGGGGCGACCACTTCTTCCCCGACGGGACCGTGCTCCCGAACTCGAGCCTGCCCTTCGACTGGGGCGCGGGCTTCGAGCCGCGGACGAACCTCGTGCCCGAGCTCGGCCGCTGGTACTGCTACGAGCTCATGCTCCGCGCGAACACCCCGGGCGCGAGCGACGGACGCATCACCGTGTGGATCGACGGCGAGATCGCCGCGGACTTCCCGAACCTGCGGCTGCGCGACGTGGACGCGCTGACCATCGATCGCTTCAACCTCTCGCTCCACGCGGGGCGCAACCCGAGCGGCGAGACGTTCAAGCAGTACGACAACGTGGTCGCCGCGACCTCGTACATCGGCCCGCTCGCCCCGGGCCCCTGAGCGCGACCTGCCGCGGTGAGTGAGAAAGGTCGGCGTGCGCGGGCCCGTGCGCCGTCATGATGAGGGTCCGATGATGCCGCGCGCCGCACCGTTCGTCGTCCTCTCCCTGCTCACCCTCGCGTGCGACGGCGACCCGCCGCCGCCCGCCCCGCCCGCCGACGCGGGGCCCTTCGGGCCGGTGAGCCTCGCGCACTGCGCCTACGAGGACGTCCCCCCGACGGGGGGCGCGGGCGGCACCGTCGCGAGCGGCGCGCTCGAGGCCGGGGTGGCGGAGCGCTGGCTCGACGTCCCGCTCGGCGCCGCCCTCGCCGCGTACACCGGCCGCGCCGAGGGCGCGGGCTCGGCGGGGTTCCTCCCGCAGCCGGACGCGCGGCGCACGGAGCTCGGTGGATCCTTCGCGCCCTCGGTCGGGATCGAGACGATCCCCACGATCGCCGCCATCGCGCTGCGCGCGGGCGGCGAGACCGTCGTCATCCTGAAGATGGATCTCGCGAGCTCGTACCAAGGGTTCGTGCACGACGTGGAGGCGAACCTCGGCCCGGAATTCTCGGGCAAGGTGATCGTCGCGACGAGCCACAGCCACTCGTCGTTCGGCAACTACAGCGGCCACTCCGCGCTCGCGGTGGGCTTCGGCCAGTTCCGCGCGACCGTCTACGACGCGATCGTCCGCGACCTCACCGCCGCGGCGGAGGCCGCGCTCGCGGATCTCCGGCCGGCCACGATCGGCTTCCACCACGACCCCGACTTCGATCTCGAGGATCGCGTGACCGGAGATCGCCGCGAGCAGAACGACGGGCTCGCGGGCGGCTCGTTCGACGACAGCCACCTCTTCGTCATCCGCGTGGACGCGATCGACGGGACGCCGATGGCCATCCTCCCGGTGTTCGGGATGCACGGCACCGTGCAGGGCGGCGACAACGCGATCGTGACGACCGACTCCGCGGGCGGCATCGAGCAGGTGCTTCGCGAAGAGTTCGATCACGAGGTCGTGGTGGCGCACCTCCAGGGCGCGGGCGGCGACGTCTCGCCCCGCGGCTCGGGGGGCGTCGACTGCATGGGCGAGATCGTGTGCGCGAACTTCGCGCGCGCGGAGTCGATCGGGCACCCCGCGCGCGACGCGATCCTCGCCGCGTGGGAGGCGGCGGGCGAGGTGATGGCGGCCGAGGTCGAGCTCGAGATGCTCACGCGCACCGTCGCGCTCGGCCCCGACGCCTCGACGTTCCGCATCCGCGACGGCGCGCTCGAGTACTCGGAGTTCGATACCCGCCGCGTCGCCGACGGGATCGTGTTCGACTCCGAGGGGGATCTGATCTCGCCGATCGACGAGTTCAACGCGCCCTACGGCGCCGCGCTCTGCACGCCGGACATGCCCTCGATCGTCCCGCGCGCGCAGATGCCCGGCACGATGACGCTCGTCGATCTCCCGTACCGCGGGTGCATGCGCATCGAGCAGGTCGACATGATCTT
>JAYRVK010000745.1:0-1581 GCA_041918555.1 Sandaracinaceae bacterium | reverse complement strand
GCGGCTCGGACCTCTCGGTGCACGAGCTCTACTCGCGGATCGTGCGCCGCGCGACCGCGGCCCTGAGCGAGGTGACCGAGGACGGCTTCTGCTTCCGGGTCGATCTGCGCCTGCGCCCCGAGGGCTCGCGCGGGCCGCTCGTCAACTCGCTCGCGAGCGCCGAGCGCTACTACGAGGCGTGGGGCCGCACCTGGGAGCGCGCCGCGCTCCTGCGCGCGCGGCCGATCGCGGGCGACCTCGCGTTCGGCGCGCAGGTCCTCGACGCGCTGCGACCGTTCGTCTACCGGCGCGAGGTCGATCCGAGCGTCGCCTATGCGATGCAAGAGATGTTGCGGCGCTCGCGGCGCGAGCTCAGCGTCGACGAGGAGCGCGACGTCAAGCTCGGGCGCGGCGGGATCCGCGAGGCCGAGTTCTTCGTGCAGACGCTCCAGCTCGTGTGGGGCGGCCGGCACCCGCACCTCCAGGTGCCGGGCACCCTCGAGGGGCTGCGGCGCCTGCTCGCGGCGGGCCTCGTGACGGAGCGCGAGGCCGACGCCCTCACGCACGCGTGGACGCTGCTCCGCCGCGTCGAGCACCGCATCCACGTCTCGAGCGGCTACCAGACGCACACGCTTCCGTCGGAGCCCGAGGCGCGCGAGCGCTTCGCCGCCAGCCTCGGCCACGCGAGCGCTCGGGAGATGGAGCGCGCGCTCGCCGCCGCGCAGCGCGACGTGGCCGCGCTGTTCGAGTCGCTCCTGCCCGATCACGAGCCGCCGCCGAGCCCGGCGGAGGCCGTCCTCGACGCGGTCGCCGCGGGCGCGACGGTCGACGCGATCGCCGAGGCGATCGCCCCGCGCCTCGCGCTCCACGATCCCCTCGAAGGCGCCAGCCACCTCGCGCGCATGGCGCGGCGGGCCGACGGCCCCTTCGGCCCGGTGTCCCGGCAGGAGGTCCCCGAGCTCGGCCGACTGCTCTTCACGGAGCTCGAGGGGACCGCGGATCCCGACGCCGCGCTGCGCTGGCTCGCGGACTTCTTCGCGCGCCTCGGCAACGCCCGCGCGTACGGCCGCCTCCTGCTCGAGCGGCCGCGCACCACGCGGAGGCTGGTCGGCCTCTTCGGCGCCAGCGGCACGCTCTCGAGCGCGCTCGTCGGACACCCCGAGGATCTGGATCTCCTGCTCTCGAGCGAGGCGCCGACGCGCGAGGAGATCGCGACGGCCCACCGACAGATCAATGCGCCGCTCGGCGACGAAGAGGCCCTCGTCCGCGAGCTGCGGCGCCTGAAGCGGACGTTCACCCTCCAGATCGGGCTGGCCTACGTCGCGCGCGAGGCGGACCGCGCGCTCGCGACCGATCGGCTCAGCGAGCTCGCCGAGGCGCAGGTGCGGGGCGCGCTCGCGGCCGCGCGCGCGTGGGCCGACGCGCGCTGGGGCGCGCCCGACGCGGCCTCGCTCGTCGTCGTCGCGATGGGCAAGCTCGGCGGGCGCGAGCTCGGCTTCGGCGGCGACCTCGACCTCGTGTTCCTCTACGATCGCGAGGGCGAGACCACGCGGGGCACGACGCACGCAGAGCTCTTCACCCGCATCGCGCAGCGCACGATGC
>JAYRVK010000744.1:0-5298 GCA_041918555.1 Sandaracinaceae bacterium | reverse complement strand
CCCTCGCGCTCGCGCTCGCCGGCGCGGTCCGCGCGGATCCGCCGCCGGAGCGGACGGTGTCCTACGAGATCCGCCGCAACGGGGACCCGATCGGCACGCACCGCGTGGTCATCGCGCACCAGGGCGCGCGCTTCACGGTGCACCACCGGATCGACATCCGCGTCACCGTGCTCGCGCTCGAGGCCTACGCCTACCAGATGGACAGCCGCGAGACCTGGGAGGGCGATCGGCTGCTCGGCCTCGCGAGCAGCACCGATCGCAACGGCGACGCGCTCCGCGTGTTCGCGCGCGCCTCGGGCGAGCGCCTGCGCATCCGCGCGCCGAGCGGGTCCCACGAGGCGCCGGCGCACGCGGTGCCGTCCTCGCCGCAGCACTGGGTCTTCGATCGGCCGCGCACCGTGATGGTGGAAGCCGAGGACGGACGGATCCTGAACGTGCGCGCGTCGGCTCCGGTCGAGGAGGCGCTGACCCTGGGCGGTCGCTCCGTCGCGTGCCGCCGCGTGACGGTGAGCGGCGACCTCGACGCGACCCTCTGGTACGGGCCGAGCGGGCTGCTCGTGCGCAAGCGCCTCACCGCGCCGGACGGGAGCACGATCCTCACCGTCTTGCGGTGAGTGGCGCCTGCCGGGCGCCGGTGGCGACTCGGCTGGCCAGGGGTCAGGCGGCCTTCGGGGCCACGCTGCGGCGGCGCCGCCGCACGAGGTGGGCGACGGTCCGCGCGCGGACGGGGGTCGCGAGCACGGCGGCCACGCCGGCTCGGATCGCGGTCACGTGCGCCTCCGGGAGCTCGCCGCCGAACGCGACGACCTCGACGTGATCGAAGCGGCGGTTCGCGCGGATCGCTTGGATCAACAGGGGCCCGGCGCCGCAGGGCAGATCGAGGTCGACGCAAACCAAGTGGACGGTGTCGTGCGCCGCGAGCAGGCGCATGCACTCCGCCAGCCGGGTCGCGCAGCGCACCGGCTGGTGCAGCGCGATCAGCCCCGCGACCCGGTCGGCCGCCCGCGGGTCGTGCGCGATCACGAGCGCGTAGGGGTCCGTGGGGGGAGGCGGCGGGATGGACACGCGGCCATCGTCCGCATGGTGCGTGCCACCCCTCAGCGGCGGCTCAACACGATCGGGGTGCCCGCGGCCGGCGCCATGGTCACGCTCCTGCGCACGGGTCGGTGCGACGCGCCGGGCGCCCGCCGGATCCGGTGTCGCTGCAACACCGTCGCGAGCACGATGCGCATCTCGTAGAGGGCGAACGCCATCCCGATGCAGCGCCGCACACCCCCGCCGAACGGGAACCACTCGTAGGGGCCCGGCTTGCGATCGAGGAACCGCTCGGGCTCGAACCGCTCGGGCCGCGGGTAGATGGCGGGGCTCATGTGCGTGAGGAAGATCGAGGGCGAGACCAGCACGCCCGCCGGCACCTCGAGGCCGCCGATCGTCGCCGGACGCTGGAGCACGCGGCCGACCGCCGCGATCACCGGGATCACGCGGAGCGTCTCCTTGATCAGCGCGTCGAGGTACACGAGCTCGCCGCTCCGCTCGGGATCGATGGGCCCGCCCCCCATCACGCGGTCGAGCTCCTCGTGCACCGCGCGCTGCACGCTCGGGTGCTCGATCAGGTGATGGAACGCCCACGAGAGCGCCGTCGCGGTGGTCTCGCGGCCGGCGACCAGCATCGTCACGAGCTCGTCCCGCAGCTCCTCGCGGCTCATCGGCGCGCCGTCCTCGTGCCGCGCCTCGAGCAGCATCGCGAAGATGTCCTCGCCGCGCCGCGGGCTCGCGCGGCGCGCGTCGATCTCCGCGTACAAGAGCGCGTCGGTGCGCGCGCGCGTGCGCACGTAGCGGCCCCACGGCGAGCGCGGGCCGAGGTCCTTCTGCATCCAGTCGACCATGAGGCCCGGGCGCGAGAAGTCGGCGATGAGGCGATCGAGCGCGCCCCGCAAGGCGTCTTGCTTCGCACCATCATCCGCGCCGAACACCGTGCGCAGGATGATGTCGAGGGTGATCGCCTGCGTGCGCGGCTGCACGGGGAACGGCGTGTCGAGGGGCCACCGCGCGAGGTCCGCGAGCGCGACGTCTCGCATCACCTCGGCGTACCGCGTCATGCGCTCGCCGTGGAAGGGGGGGAGCAGCAGCTTGCGCTCGCGCAGGTGCCGCTCCCCGTCGAGGAGGAGCAGCGAATTGCGGCCCACGATCGGCCGGAGCGGCTCGTTCGCGGCGCCCGCGTACAGCGCGTCGCTCGGGCCGCGGAAGATGTCCTTGATCGCCTCGGGATCGTCGAACGCGATCATCGCGGGCCAGCGCGGGAAGCGCATGGTGAACGGCGTCCCGTAGGTCGCGCGCAGGTGGAGCAAGAAGTCGAACGGGCGGGCGAGCCACGCGCCGAGCTGCAGCATGGGCGGCCACTTCGGCCCGGGGGGGAGCGCGGACAGGGCGGGGCCGCTGAGATCCATGCGGCCGAGCGTAGCGCGGGCCCGGGCCGGAACGCTCGCGCGTCGCAGCGGCCCCGCGATACCGTGGCGCATGGCGGACGAATCGAAGGCGGCGCCCGCGCCGCGCAGGTCGAAGAAGGGATGCCTCGCCACGCTCGCGGTGCTCGCGGTGCTCGCGCTCGCGCTCGTCGCGATCTACGGCGGCGGTCAGCACGAGGGGCCCGGCGAGGTCACCGAGCGCGCGCTCCCGCCCACGATGCTCGAGGCGCGCGCCACGGCGCAGGACGTGGTCGAGTCCGAGACGGAGATCTTGTTCGGCGACCTCCACGTGCACACCACGTTCTCGGCGGACGCGTTCATGCTGGGGCTCCCGCTGATGGGCGGGGAGGGCGCGCACCCGCCGGCCGATGCGTGCGACTTCGCGCGCTACTGCTCGGGGCTCGACTTCTTCGCGCTGACCGATCACGCCGAGGCGCTCACTCCGCGGCACTGGCGCGAGAGCATCGACGCGATGCAGCGCTGCGACGCCGTCGGCGATCCCGAGGACCCCGATCTCGTCGCGTTCATGGGCTTCGAGTGGTCGCAGGTCGGCCGCGTCCCCGAGGAGCACTACGGGCACAAGAACGTGATCTTCCGCGACCTCGAGGACGAGGCGCTCCCGCGGCGTGCGATCGGCTCGCAGGGCCTCGCCGCGAACGCGATGACGCTGCCGATCCGCGCGTGGTGGCTGCCGCTCGTGCCGATCCTCGAGCTCTCCGATCGAGAGCGGTACATGGACGTCGCGGTGTTCTTCCGCGAGAACGCGAGCCTCGAGGAGTGTCCGACCGGCGTCGACACGCGCGAGCTCCCCGCGGAGTGCCGCGAGGTCGCGGCGACGCCGGCCGAGCTCTTCGAGAAGCTCGACCAGTGGGGCTTGCCCGCGCTCGTGATCCCGCACGGCACGACGTGGGGCTTCTACACGCCGCCCGGCTACACGTGGGACAAGCAGAACACCGAGGCCGAGGACGATCCCGACCGGCAGCGGCTGATCGAGGTCTACTCGGGCCACGGCAACTCGGAGGAGTTCCGCCCGTGGCGCGACGTGGTGATCGAGGGCGACGCGCTGCGCTGCCCCGAGCCCACCGAGACCTACGAGCCGTGCTGCTGGCGCGCGGGCGAGATCGTCCGCGCGCGCTGCGGCGAGGCGCCGAGCGCGGAGTGCGAGCGGCGCGTCGAGGCCGCGCGGCAGAACTACGTCGACGGTCGCGTCGCGGGCCACCTGAGCCTGCCCGACGCGCGCCCGGAGGAGTGGGGCGCGTGCGGGCAGTGCACCGACTGCTTCAACCCGTCGTTCAACTACCGCCCGCGCGGCTCCGCGCAGTACGTGCTCGCGCGCGGCGGCTTCGAGGATCCGGCCGCGCCGCGCCACCACGTGATGGGCTTCATCGCCTCGAGCGACAACCACACCGCGCGCCCCGGCACCGGCTACAAGGAGATGCACCGCTACTACTACTCGGAGTCGCGCGGTCCGCGCGAGGAGGCGTGGCGCGATCGGGTGTGGGGCGAGCGCCCACCGGTCGAGCCGACCTCGCGCGCGCTCGATCCCGAGTGGCTGATGGAGCAGGCCCCGTTCCGCGTCGTCGAGTTCGAGCGGCAGGCGTCCTTCTTCATGACCGGCGGGCTCGTGGCGGTGCACGCCACGGGGCGCGATCGCGGGGCGATCTGGGAGGCGCTCCAGCGCCGGCAGACCTACGGGACGAGCGGCGACCGCATCCTCTTGTGGTTCGATCTGGTCGAGGGCGACGCGGTGCACCCGATGGGCTCCGAGGTCCCCTTCGGCGCCGAGCCGACCTTCCGCGTGCGCGCGGCCGGCGCGCTCGAGCAGCGCGAGGGCTGCCCCGACGCGAGCGTCGAGGCCCTCGGCCCGGACCGCCTCGAGCTCGTGTGCCGCGGCGAGTGCTACTACCCGAGCGACACCCGCCGCGCGATCACGCGGATCGAGGTCGTGCGCATCCGGCCCCAGGTGCGCGACGACGAGCCGATCGAGGCGCTGATCGAGGATCCGTGGCGCACCATCCCCTGCGAGGACGACAACGACGTTTGCACCGTCGAGTTCTCGGACCCCGAGCTCTCGACGAGCGCGCGCGACGCCCTCTACTACGTGCGCGCGATCCAGGAGCCGACGCCGGCGGTCAACGCGGGGAACCTCCGCTGCGAGGGCGGCGCCTGCGAGCCGTGCTGGGGCGACTTCCGCAACCCGATGAGCGAGGACTGCTTGTCGGAGAACGAGGAGCGCGCGTGGTCCTCGCCGATCTGGCTGCGCTTCGACCCGGCGCTCGTCCCGGCGCCGCCCGCGCTCGCGCCCGACGCGGGGGTGGCGCCGTGAGCGCCCGCGATCTTTGGGGGAGCGCGCTCCTCGTGGCCGGCGCGATCTCCGGCGTCGCGCTCGCTGCGGCGCGCCTGGTCCACGGCGCCGAGGCCGCGCCGCTCGACGCGGACGCCGTCGCGGTCGTCGACGGTCGGCCGATCTCGCGGGCGCGCTACGAGCGCGCGCTCGAGGCCGTGGCGACCGATCGGCGGGGCGGCACGCTCCTGCCGGGCGATCGGCGCCGCGTGCTCGAGCGGCTGGTCGACGAGGAGCTCCTCGTCGGGCGCGCGATCGAGCTCGGGCTCCCGACGAGCGACCCCGAGGTGCGCGCGGATCTCGTGCGCTCGATGATCGAAGCGATCGAGGCCGGAGCGGGCGACGAGGCCCCGGACGAGGCGACGCTGCGTGCGTTCTACGAGGCCGAGGCGTGGCGCTTCCGCGGCTCCCCGCGCTTCACGCTCGAGCACGCGTGGTTCGCCGACGAGCGCGAGGGCGCCGAGGCGCGCGCGCGCGCGGCGGCCGCCT
>JAYRVK010000743.1:0-4811 GCA_041918555.1 Sandaracinaceae bacterium | reverse complement strand
GGGCCCCCTCGGCCCACGGCCGGCGCTGCGCGACGGCCTGGCCTCGATCGATTTATCGACACCCTCTGAGCGCCTGATACCTTCCGCCCGTGCGGACGGCGATCGCGCTCGGTCTTGGCCTCGTCGCGGTCCTCCCGGGCCCCGCGAGCGCGCAGGGCTCGCTCGATCGGGCCGAGGAGCAGCTCGAGCTCGCCGAGTTCGAGGAGGCGGCCCGTCTGCTCGAGGAGGTCGCGGACGATCCGTCGGCCGGGCTCGACCGCGCGGCGGTCGCGCGGCTGTTCCGTCCCCGCGCGGTGGTGCGCTCGGCGCTCGGCCGCGACCGCGACACCACCCGCGACCTGACCGCGCTGGTGATCGTGCTCGAGGGACGCGAGCCGGGCGCTCTGCCGCAGACGCTCCGGCGCCGCTTCGATCGCCTCCGCGCTGCACATGAGCAAGAGACGTTGCGGGTCCGCGTCGGGATCCGTCCGCTGGGCGGCGGCGAGGTGCGCGCGCGCGTGACGGCCGACGACGCCGAGAGCGGTGTCGTGCAGCGCCTCGAGCTGGGGTGCCGAGCCGGCGCGCGCGAGGTCGCGTCGTCGGACTCCGGCACCGTCACGATCCGCGGCGAGGAGGAGCTCGAGTGCGAGGGCCGCGCATATGGGCCGGGTGGCTGGCTGATCGACACCTCGATCGCGCGCTGGCGCTCGGGTGACCCCGACACGGAGGCGCCGGTCGGCGGTGGCGGCGTCGACGAGACCCTGCTCTGGATCCTCGGGGGTGCGGGCGCGGCGGTGCTGGTCGGCGTGTTGATCGGGGTGGTCGCCTTCGCGGTCTCCGGCACCGGCGTGGGCGGGCCCATCTGGGTTCCGCGCGACTAGCGAACCTCGGCTATGCTGCCGCGGTGAGCCAATCGAGCTGGGACGATCCGGATCGCTGGACGACCGAGGCGACGTCGGCCGGAGGCTTCGGCCTCGACGTGCGGCGCTTCGGCCTGACCATGGTCGGCGGCAAGCACGAGGTCGCGCCGTACGAGTCGACGAGCTCGAGCTGTACGATCGGCGCGCACGCGCGCAACGACTACGTCCTCACGGACCCCACGGTCTCGCGGTTCCACGCGGAGATCACGATCTCGCCGCGCGGCGCGCGGATCCGCGACCTCGAGAGCCGCAACGGGACCTTCGTCGACGGAGTCCGCGTGGACGCGGCGTGGCTCGGCCACGGCAGCACGGTGCGTGTCGGCAAGACGCTCCTGCGCTTCGACGCGCTCGGCGGGACCAACCGCGTGGCGCTCAGCCGCTCCGACATGTTCGGGACGCTCTACGGCACCTCCGCGGCGATGCGCGCGGTGTTCGCGATCCTCGAGCGCGTCGCGCCCTCGGACGCGACCGTTCTCATCGAGGGTGAGACGGGCACCGGCAAGGAGGAGGTCGCGAGCTCCATCCACACGCACAGCCCGCGCGCGAACGGGCCCTTCGTCACCCTCGACTGTGGCGCGATCCCGCCGAACCTCCTCGAGAGCGAGCTGTTCGGCCACGACAAGGGCGCGTTCACCGGCGCGATCGCGGCGCGCGAGGGCGTCTTCGAGGCGGCCGACGGAGGGACGCTGTTCCTCGACGAGCTCGGCGAGCTCCCGCTCGGCATGCAGCCGGCGTTGCTGCGTGTGCTCGAGCGCGGCGAAGTGCGCCGCGTCGGCGAGACGGCGGCGCGGCCGATCGACGTGCGGGTGGTCGCCGCGACGAACCGCGATCTGCGGCAAGAGGTCACCGCGGGTCGCTTCCGCGAGGACCTCGACTACCGCGTGGCGGTGTTCCACCTGCGGGTCCCGCCCCTGCGCGAGCGCCCCGAGGACGTCGAGGGCCTGACGAACGTGCTGCTGCGCCGCATGGGCCTGAGCGACGCGGACGTCCAGCGCGTGGTCACGCCCGACCTGCGGAGCGCCCTCCACAGCGGGCGCTGGCCGGGCAACGTGCGCGAGCTCCGCAACTACCTGTCGCGCTGCGTGGTGCTCGGCGAGGTCCTGCCGATCACGCCGGTCGATTCCGACGAGCCGCGGCCGTGGCAGGTGGATCCCGAGAAGCCGTACGCCGAGGCGCGCGAGCACGCGCTCGCCCTCTTCGAACGCGACTACGTCACCGCGCTGCTCGAGCACCACGAGGGCAACGTGTCGGCGGCGGCGCGCGCCGCGGGGATGGCGCGCCCGTACCTGCATCGTCTCTTGCGCCGGCACGGGCTGCGCTGAGAGCGCCGATTTGGTAGCTTGAGGCCGCGCGCATGGCGACGGCTTCGGTCAGGCCCGACGACACGCTCCCCGCGCTGGGAGAGCTGCCCGAGCCTCGCCCCGAGGGCCCGCTCGGCACCGTCGGGCCCTACGAGCTCCTGACCGAGCTCGCGCAGGGCGGGATGGGTCGCGTGTACCTCGCGCGCGAGCGGGGCGAGAGCGACTTCACGCGCCTCGTGGCGCTCAAGCGCATCCACGACCACCTCGCGCGCGAGAAGGCCTTCGTCCACATGTTCCTCGACGAGGCCCGCATCGCGTCGCGGATCCAGCACCCGCACGTGTGCACCGTCTTCGACTTCGGCCGCGCGGGGGACGCGTACTTCATCGCGATGGAGTACCTCCGCGGCCTCCCGCTCTCGGAGGTGCTGCGCGAGCTCGGCACGCGGCCGCCGAGCGCGTCGCCGCAGCGCTACGCGATCACCGCGCACCTCCTCTCGCAGGCGTGCGAGGGGCTCCACGCCGCGCACGAGCTCCGCGATCAGGACGGCAAGCTCCTGCAGGTCGTCCACCGCGACGTCTCGCCGCACAACCTCTTCGTCGGCTTCGACGGAACGCTGCGTGTCCTCGACTTCGGGATCGCGCGCGCGGTGGACCGCATCTCCGAGAGCACCACCGGCCGCGTGAAGGGGAAGTTCGCGTACATGGCCCCCGAGCAGGCGCTCGGCAAAGAGGTCGACCGCCGCGCGGACGTGTTCTCGGTCGGCGTCGTGCTCTGGGAGCTCTGCACGCTCGAGCGCCTCTTCAAGCGCGACTCGCCCGCCGAGACCGTGCTCAACGTGGTGAACGAGACGACCCCGCGGCCCTCCGAGCGCGTGCCCGACGTGCCCCCCGAGCTCGAGCGGATCTGCATGCGCGCCCTCGCGAAGGATCCCGAGCAGCGCTACCCGACGGCGCGCCAGATGGGCCGCGCGCTCGCGCGCGCGACCGCGGCGATCGGCCCGCCCGTGACCGCGGGTGACATCGCGGACTTCATGGCGCAGCTCTTCCCCGGCGCGCCCGAGCAGTCGCTCAAGCTCCTCGAGACGCACGCGAAGGACGGCGATCGCCGCGGCGAGGTCACGGGATTCCGCGCGAAGGCCACGCCGAGCCCCTGGAACGCCCCACGCCGCCGCGGCGTGCCGGCGTTCCTGGCGATCCTCTTGTCGGTCGCCGCGGCGATCAGCGCGTTCGTCGTCGCGCGCCTCACCCAGCCCGACCGCCCCACCGCGGTCCTCCCCGCGTCCCTCCCCGAGCCCGAGTCGCCCGCGCGCGAGGCACCGGAGCGCGAGGTACCGGAGCCGGAGCCGGCGGAGCCTGCGGTGGCCTTCGAGGAGCCGGCCGATCTCGTGTTCGAGGAGCCCGTCGATCCCGAGCCCGTCGTGGACGCGCAGCCCGGCGAGGCTCCGCTCGCGGTGCTCGAGGAGGACGACCCCGGGCCCAGCCGTCGGCGCGCGGGTCGGCGTGTGGCCGCGGCGCCGTCTTCGTCGGGCGTGATGGGGCAAGTTCGCGTGAGCGGTCCACCCGAGCTGTGGGACGCGCCGATCGTGTTCCGTGGCCGCCGGCTCGGGACCTTGCCGGGCACCGTGCAGCTCCCCGCGGGGACCCAGACGATCGAGATCCGCGCCTCTGGTCAGGCGCCGATCCGGCGCGAGGTCGAGGTGCGCGCCGGTCAGGTCACGCGCGTCACGGTGCGTTGAGCTCGCTCAGCGGAACGCGTAGCCGACCTGCGCGCCGAGCACGAGGTTGAAGTCGGTGCCCGACTTCCCGGCCGCGGTGACCGCCTCGCCCTGGAAGAAGTGGAAGTAGCCGCCGACCCCGGCCTCGATCCCGTACGACAGGCCGATGTCGAACGAGCCGCCGAGCCGCGCGGTGAGATCGAAGCCCTGCGTCTCGCCCTCGTTGCCGAAGTGCTCGGAGAGCGCGCCGCGGGCGAGCGCGGCGCGGTATGCGACCTCGATCTCGAGGACTGCGAGCTCGTCGTCGATCTGGAACCGCCCGCGCAGGTGAGGCCGCAGGTACGGGTACTCGGCCGAGGGGACCACCACGAGCGACTGCTCGCCGAACGAGTACGAGTCGAAGCCGAAGCCGAAGCCGAGCCCGAGCTGCACCGCGCGATCGACCTCGAAGAACATCGCGGCGTCGAGGTAGAGGTGCCAGAAGGACGTGTCGACGGGCTCGTCGGTCAGCGTGTTCCGCGAGCGAAGACCGACCGCGTAATAGAACGAGCCGCGGAGCTCGAGGCCGCGCTCGAGCCCCGTCTGCATGTTCAGCGGGCGCGCGCGCACGAGGCCGCCGAGCGACGGGTACGCGACGTCGTTGCGGTGGACGTTGCCGTCGCCCGTCTCGAAGCGCGCGAGCCGGCCCTCGAGCCGCGCGCCGACGTGGATGTCGACGGTGGGCGGCGGGCGGTGGTCGGGGTCCGCGTAGCGGCGCTCGAGCCGCCGACGCGCCGCGCGCGACTCGCGCGACTCGCGTGCGCGCTCCTCGGCCTCGCGGCGGCTCTCGCTCCGACGCTCCTCGCGCTCGTAGCGCTCGTCGTCGTCGTCCTCGTCGCGCTCCTCGTCGTAACGCT
>JAYRVK010000742.1:0-2525 GCA_041918555.1 Sandaracinaceae bacterium | reverse complement strand
TCGGGCCGCGGGCGTCGACGGAGCTCCCTGCGATCGCGGCGCTCCTCGTCGCCGCGGCCTCGTGGGCCTTCGGCGCGCTCCACACGCGGCACGCGGCGAGCGCCGCGTCGGGCGCGATGAGCAGCGCGACGCAGATGATCGCGGGGGGCGTGCTGCTCGGCCTCACGGGCGTCGGGCTCGGCGAGGCGCCGCCCGCGCACGTCTCGCTCGAGGCGGGGCTCGCGCTCGCGTACCTGATGGTGTTCGGCTCGATCGTCGGGTTCGGCGCGTACACGTACCTCGCGCGCCGCGTGGATCCGTCGGCGGCCGCGACGCACTCCTTCGTGAACCCCGCGATCGCGGTGCTCCTCGGCTGGCTCGTGCTCGGCGAGACCCTCGACGCGACCGCGGCGATCGGCGCGGCGCTCGTGGTCGCCGCGGTGGCCGCGATCGTCGCGCGCCCGCGCCCGCGCGTGCCCGCGCTCGCGCCGGCGATGGAGTCGCAGTGAGGTCGGGGTCGGCGAGGGGACGGGATGGTCGACTCGATCGGGCGCGGGGGTGCCGGGCTGCGTTCGGGCGCCCGTCCCGAGGGTCGGTTGCGACGGTGGGTCAGGTGCTCGCGGGGCGCAAGTTGCCTTGCGAGTGAACGGGCGCGGTCGCGGAGAGGTCCCTCCCCCCGGTTCACGTGGCTCCCCCAAACCCCCTCCCGCAAGCAAGCGGGAGGGGGCAACCGCGGGCGCGGGTGTCCTCCCGCTCCTGCGCCCCTTCCGGCTCGTGCTCGTGCCCCGAGCCTGGGAGCCGTAGTACCATCCCTTCGTGCGCACCTCGGCCGTCCTGTGTGTGCTCCTCGCCTTCGGGTGCGAGTCGGCGGCGGACCTCGCGGTCGACGTGCGCACGGATCTCGTCTGCGGCGTCGAGTTCCGCGCGGCGCAGGTCTCGATCGACGGAGGCGCGCCGCTCCTCGTGCAGCTCGATCCGCGCGACGACTTCCGCGCGGGGGTGCGGCTGATCGACTTCCCCGCGCTCGAGCCCGGCGCGCACCACGTGGAGATCGCGCTGCGGCTCGGCTCGCGGGTCGTCGCCGAGCGCTCGCTGCTGGTGGAGCTCGCCACCTCCCGCGTGGTCACCGCCGTCTTCACGCGGAGCTGCGTCGACGTGGTGTGTCCGGGCGCCATGGGCGACCCGGGTCGGCAGACGTGCCTCGGCGGGACGTGCGTCGGCGGGGCGTGCACCCCGGAGACGCCCGAGCACTGCGCCCCGCAATGTGCGAGCGACGCCGAGTGCACCGCGGCGCAGGCGTGCAGCCGCGCGGTGTGCCGCGACGGGGTGTGCCTCGTCGAGGACTCGGGGAGCTGCGGGCCCGATCTCTTCTGCCACCCGGTCACCGGCTGCCAGCCGATCGGCGCGTCGGAGTGCCCCGCGCTCATGCAGGCCGGCGCCGGGTACTGCATCGACGTGTTCCAGCAGGGCGACCTGACGTGGACGGACGCGTCGGCGTACTGCGCCGAGCGCGGCGGCGACCTCTGCACGACGGCAGAGTGGCAGGCGGCGTGCCACGACCCCGCGCAGATCCTCGACGGCGAGCTCGACGGCTGGGAGTGGACCAACGACGTGGCCGACGGCGTCGCGGGCAAGAGCGGCGACGGCAACTGCGATGGCCGCTCGACGCACGAGATCTTCATCGACTCGTTCGGCGTCCGGTGCTGCGTTCCGCGGGGATGACGCGCGCGTGGCTCGGCGTGGCGCTCTCGCTCCTCTGCGGGTGCCGCGCGGAGCAGGCCTGGGTCTTCCGGAACGGCACCGGCCTCCCCGACGAGGCGCCGGCGCGGATCGTCGCCGAGGTGTTCGAGGGCGCCGAGTGCGGCTTCGCGTGCCGCCCGCCCGGCGCACGCCGCTACTGCGCGGCCGTGACGATGGGCGATCGCGGGCCGTCGCCCGACGGCCTCGAGGACGGAACGCGCTACTGCTTCCTCGGCACGGCCTACGACGCGCTGGGCCAGACCATCGGCGTCGGCTGCGAGGTCGCGACCGTCGGCGGCGGCCCGATCACGATCACCTTGGCGCCCTCGGACGAGGCGCGCCCGAGCACGTGCGAAGGAGGCGGGCTCGACGCGTCGGTGCCCGACGACGCCGGCGCCCGCGACGCCGGCCCACCGCCCGCGGGGCCGGTCGTGCTCACGATCGAGGCGAGCGCCGGCGGCGGGTTCCTCGTGCAGAACACGGAGACGGGCCGCGGGTGGAGCGTGGGGGGAGGCATCCGCTTCAACCTCACGACCGAGGCCGGCAACGTCTACTCGATCTACCCGCAGCCCGCGCCCGGGTACCGCTTCGACACCTTCGAGGGCGGCGGCTGCGGCGTGTTCGTCCCCTGCACGATCATGGTCGTGGGCGAGACGACGATCCGCGTGTTGTTCGCGCCGGAGTAGGGGTGGCGTTCGAATCGACGCCATGCGTGCGATCGGCCGGGCCGCCGAGGAGCGTTTGCGTGGAGGGACCAGAACACGAATGCGGGCGACTCCGGAGCCCCGCTGCGCGGGTCTCCTGCG
>JAYRVK010000741.1:0-3221 GCA_041918555.1 Sandaracinaceae bacterium | reverse complement strand
GTGGCGCGCGACGCGCGCGCGATGGACGCGCCGAGGAGGGTCCGTGCGACGCTCTTGGAGCTCGTGATGAAGAAGCGCTGAGCGCGTTCTTCGACGCGCGGCGGCCTCATCCGGCCGTTGCGGGTCGTTGGACGAACCCCCGACTCCGACGAAGCACGGCCCCCCGTCAGGCCGGCCGTCGCCGCCGCAGCCGCGCCGCGATGATCAGGGCGAGGACCGCCCCGCTCCCGTGGCCCGGCGCGGCCGCGCAGCCGAGCGCACCGCGGCGCGGCGTGGACGCGGCGCGCTCGACGCAGCGGCGGGCGGTCTGGCACTGGCTGCCCTCGGGGCACGATCCGCCCGCGCCGCACGCGGCGACCGCGACCTCGCGCTCGATCTGGACCGGCGTTCCGTCGGGGCGCCGCCCGCGGTGGTCGTCGAAGGACTGCGTGCGCACGCAGACGCCGACCGCGGCCTGGCACGCGTAGCCCTCCTGGGCGCGGGGGCCGGGTCGGCCCGACGCGATGCGCGTGCACGTCGCGTCGTCCGCGCACGTCGTCGGCGCGCAGTACGTGCCCTCGTGCCCGGTGAAGGCCATCGCGCCCGGCGGGCACGTGACCGGCTCCACGACGACCGCGTCGGCGCGCGCGGTCGGTGGGACCGCCGCGATGGCGGCGATCGCCAGCGCGACTGCGTAGCCTCGACCCCAGCTCATGCCGCGAGGATAGCGCAACCGCTTTACGGATCGCCTCGTATCGCGTACCCGTCGCGGAGTGAAGCGCGCGCGCCGCATCGCCCTCGGACTCCTCGCCGGCCTCGTGCTCCTCGCGGGCACGCTCTACTTCCTCGCGCGCTCGTCGAGCCCGGCGGTGCCGCTCGGCGGAGATCCGCAGAGCGAGGACCCGGCCGCGCTCCAGGAGATCCTCCGCTCGATCGGCGACCCCCGCGACCTCGAGGACGGCGAGCTCTTGACGATCCGGCTGAGCCAGCGCCAAGTGAGCGCCCTCGTGGCCGAGGCGTCGCGGCGCCGGCGACAGGTGAGCGCGCGCGTGCGGCTCCGCGAGGGCGCGGTCGAGGTCACGTTCTCCTCAGCGTCCCCCAAGCCCTGGCTCACTCCGTACGTGAACCTCCGCGCCACCATCTCGGGGTCGCCGAACGCTCCGCGCGTCGAGGCCGCCACGCTCGGGGACCTCCCGATCCCGTCGTGGCTCGGCCAGCTCATCGTCGACTTCGGGCTCTCGGCGCTCTGCTCGCGCGATCCAATCGTCTCCGCGGTCATCCACGCAGTGGACTACGTCGACTACTCGGCCGACGCGCTCACCGCGCGCGTGCAGTGGTCCGAGGAGCTCCGCGCGCAGCTCCGCGAGGCGGGCCGCGAGGTCGTCGCGCAGGAGCTCGGCGGCGACCGGCTCTCGGCGTACTTCGAGGCGCTGCGCCGCGCGCTCGACGAGGGGGGGGCGCGCGAGGCGCGCACGCTCGCCGAGCTGATGCCGCCGCTCTTCGCGGCGGCGCGCGAGGCGGTCGAGGGGGGGGGCGATCCGCGGCGCGAGCTCGAGGCCGCGATCGTCGCGCTCACGCTGTACGCACTCGACCTCCCGCTCGACGGCGCGCTCGGGGCGCGCGCGCCCGCGCCGCTGCCGCGCCGCCCCGTGCTGCTCCACGGGCGGACCGATCTCACCAAGCACTTCCTCGTCTCGGCGGCCACGACGCTCTTCGCCGACCGCGCGGTCGCGAGCGCGCTCGGGCTCGCGAAGGAGCTGCGCGACGCGGAGGCCGCCGACGGGTCGGGCTTCAGCTTCGCGGACCTCGCCGCCGATCGCGCGGGCACGCGGGTGATGGAGGCGGGCACGGCGAGCCCCGCGCGGCTCGACGCGCTCTTGGCGCGGCTCGCGCGCCCGCTCGACGACGGCGACCTCGCGCCCGCGGTGGACGATCTCCCCGAGGGCATGGACGCGGCGGCGTTCCGGGCGGCGTACGAGGACGTCGAGAGCGAGGCCTTCCGCGCGCTCGTCGCGCAGATCGATCGGCGGACCGACCAGTGCGCGGTCCTGCGCGAGGTCCGCGCCGCCCCGTGACTCCCCACTCGACCGCCGGGCGGGCTACGCTCGCGGCATGCTCGCTCGCAGCTGGCTCGTGATCGTGGTCCTGGTGCTCGGCTGCGACGGAGGCGCGGCGATCGACGCGGGGCTCGACGCCGGCGCCCGCGCCGACGCGGGCGCGACCGACGCCGCGGGGCTCGACGCGACCGCGTCCGACGCGGGCGCGGGCGACGCCGGCTCGGACGGCGGCGCAGCGGGGCCCTGCCCGCCCGGCTCCGAGTCGCTCGCGCTCTCGCTGGACGGGGTGTCGCTGGAGCGCGTGGCCGGCGTGCCTCCCGACGACGGGTTCGCCACCGGGTTCGCGGTCGTGGAAGGGCCCGTGTGGGCGCGCGGCGCGCTCTACTTCTCGCACTTCCAAGGCGGGCCGTCCCCGCCTTCGCGGATCCTGCGCCTCGAGCCCGGCGGCGCCGTCAGCGTCGCCGCGCCGAGCGCGGGCGTGAACGGGCTCGCCCTCGGGCCCGACGGCCGTCTGTACGGTGGAAGACACCTTGACGGGACGGTCTCGGTGTTCGACTGGGACGATCTCTCCGCGGAGCCGACGCCGGTGGTCTCGACGTACCTGGGCACGCGGTTCTCGAGCCCGAACGATCTCGTGATCCGCTCGGACGGGACGATCTACTTCAGCGATCCGGCGTGGCAGTCGCCGCTGCCCGAGCCGCAGGCGGAGCGGCGGGCGTACCGCGTCGCGCCGGACGGCACCGTCGAGGCGATCCCCGAGCCGCCGGATCGCCCGAACGGGATCCTGCTGACGCGCGACGAGCGGACGCTCCTCGTGACGGGGACGGACGGGATGCGGCGCTACGATCTCGCGCCGGGCGGCGAGATCGCCGCCGGCCCGACCGACGTGAGCGCGGTGACCGGTGGGCGCGACGGCATGGGGCTCGACTGCGCGGGCAACGTCTACGTCGCGGGCGACGACGAGGTGCTCGTCCTGGACGAGTCGCTGTCTCGCCTCGGCGCGCTCCCCGCGCCGGGCGCGACGAACGTGGCCTTCGGAGGGGCCGACGGTCGGACGCTCTACGTCACGACGCTGGGCGACGACCCGGGGCTCTACTCGGCCGAACTGAACGTGCCCGGTCACCCCCACTGAGTCTTCGAGGGGGCTGCGCGCCCCCTCCCCCACCGCGCGCAGAGCGCGCGCCG
>JAYRVK010000740.1:0-4912 GCA_041918555.1 Sandaracinaceae bacterium | reverse complement strand
GTTCCCCTCGGGCACCGCGAGCGCGGCGTTCGCGGGCGCGACGTGGATCTGGCTGCGCTTCGGCCCGCGCGCAGGGATCCCGGCGGTCGTCTTCGCGACCGTGGTGGGCGCGAGCCGGGTCTACGTGGGGATCCACTGGCCGACCGACATCCTCGGCGGCGCGGTCCTCGGCGCCGCGGTCGCGGTCGGGCTCGACTGGGTCGCCCGGCGGATCGACGCGACCCCGCCCCCGCCCGGGTGAGTCGACCGATCGTCCAGATCGACCGTATCGTCCAGATAGACCTCATATACTGCGTGGATTCCCTCGTATCCAGCTAACCTGTGGTCGTTTTGGTCTTTACAGCGGCCGCGGCCCATGCCATCGTTCCGACATGCACGACTCCTTCGCGATCGAGGTCTTCTACGACGGCGGCTGCCCGCTCTGCGTGCGCGAGATCGACCTGCTTCGTCGGCTCGACCGTCGAGGACGGATCCGCTTCACCGACCTCGAGGCGGCCGGGTTCGATCCTGGCGCGCTCGGGACGACGTACGAGGCGCTGATGGAGCGCATCCACGGCCGGCTCCCCGACGGTCGCCTGATCGTGGGCGTCGAGGTCTTCCGCGCGCTCTACGGCGCGGTCGGCCTCGCGCCGCTCGTCTGGATCTCGCGGCTACCGGGCATCGCCCTGTTGCTGGAGATCGCGTACGAGATCTTCGCCGACAATCGGCTGCGCTGGACGGGGCGGTGCGACGCGAGCTGCGCGACGCATGCTCGTCATGCGTGGCCACACGCGCAGCGCCCGCCGCTCGCGTGGTCGTGACCGATCGACTGCTCACGAGCCGAGAGGCGGCGGCCTGGCTCGGCGCGAGCCCGACGAGCGTCAAGCGCTGGGCGGACGCGGGCCTGCTGGAGTGCGTGCGCACGGTCGGCAACCACCGGCGCTTCACCCCCGACTCGCTCGAGCGCTTCGCGAAGTCCCAGGGCGGCTCCGCGAGCGTGGCCGCGAGCGGCGAGTGGCTCGCGCTCCTGCTCGAGCGCAACGTCGAGGCGGTGCACGGCCAGCTCCTGCTCGAGCGATCGAGCGCGGCGAGCTGGGCGGAGGTGTGCGACCGGCTGGGCGCGGTGCTCGTGGAGCTCGGCGAGGCGTGGGCCGCGGGCGCGATCCGCGTCATCGACGAGCACCTCGCGAGCGAGCGGCTCGCGCGCGGGCTCGCTCGGGTCGTGGACTCGCTCCCCGTCGCCCCGACCGCTCCGTCGGCGATGCTCATGACGGCCGAGGGAGACGAGCACACGCTCGGCCTCGCGCTCTCGGAGCTGGTGTGGCGCGAGGCGGGGTGGCGCACGCTGTGGAGCGGCCGCGCCACGCCGCTCGCGGAGCTCGACGAGGTGCTGCGCGCGCTCCACGTGGACGCGCTCGCGGTGAGCGCCTCGACGTGGTCGAGCCGGGAGGACGACTTGACTCGGCAGCTCGGCGCGCTCGAGCGCGCCTGCGCTCGGGCGGGCTGCGCGCTGCTCCTCGGCGGCGGAGGCGCCTGGCCGGACCGCGCGACCGACGCGCGCCGGGTCGCGAGCTTCCGTCAGCTCGCGCGCGTCGCTCACGAGCTCGCCGCGGAGGGCTGATCCGCGCTGCGCGAGGGGACGAATACGTCCAAGACGTGTTCCGTTCTCCGCAATTACGCCGATGCACGAGACCGTCTCTGGTCGCTTTGGTCGTTTTTGCGCTTGCGGTCGTCGGGCCGGTCCCCCAGGTCTCGGGGGCGAACTCGCTTCGCTTCCCACCCAGGAGGAACTCCGACATGCGACTCCGAACGACCCTCGCCACCGTGCTCTTCACCCTCGCGGCCGGCTGCGACGGAGACGGAGGCGGCACGGACGCCGGCGCGGCGCCCGACGCCGCGCTCCCGACCGACGGCGGCCCCGCGTCCAACACGATCGCCGACATCGCGGTCGGGAGCCCCGACTTCTCGATGCTGGTCGCCGCCGCGACGCGCGCCGGTCTCGTCGAGCTGCTCGCGGGCCCGACCGAGCTCACGGTCTTCGCGCCGACCAACCAGGCCTTCGCCGACAGCGGCATCACGATGTCCATGATCGAGTCGATGCCGGAAGACACGTTGCGGGGGATCGTCACCTACCACGCGGTGATGGGCCGAGTGCGGTCCGGGGACATCGCGCCCGGCGTCGTAGAGAGCGCGGCCGAGCTCTCCCTCGTGCTCGGCACCGAGGGCGGCGTGACGATCAACGGCGGCAACGCCGTGAGCGGCGGAGCGGACGTGGTGACGGCCGACGTCGAGGCCGACAACGGCGTGATCCACGTGGTCGACCGGGTGCTCCTGCCGCCGACGGTGGCGGACCTCGCGCGCTACGCGGGCCTCTCCGAGCTCGCGGCGGCGCTCGTCGCGGCGGGCCTCGACGACGATCTCGCAGGGGCCGGGCCGTTCACCGTGTTCGCCCCGACGAACGACGCGTTCCCGGACACCGCGCCCGCGAACCTGCAAGAGATCTTGCGCTACCACGTCGTCTCGGGCGCGGTGCCCTCGAGCGCGATCCCGGCCGCCGCGCCGAGCCTGGCGACGCGGAGCTACGCCGACGCCGGCACGACCCGCGAGGTGGCGCTCGGCCTCCTGTTCGACGCGACCGACGGGGTCGCGATCAACGGCGGCTCGGGCGAGCTCCCGGGCGAGCTCGGCGCCGACGTGGTGATCGCCGACGTGCGCGGCACCAACGGCGTCGTCCACGTGATCGACGGAGTGCTCCTGCCGCTGAACATCGCGGAGGTGGCGCTCGCCGGCGGCTTCGACTCGCTGGTCGCGGCGGTCGTCGCCTCCGATCCGATCCCCGCGTCGATCGCGGGCGCGGAGACCCCCGTGCTCGACGCGCTGAGCGTCGACGCGCTCGCGCCCCTGACCGTGTTCGCGCCGACCGACGCGGCGTTCGCGGCGGCGTTCCCGGGCGGCGTGCCCTCGGACGGCGCGGCGCTGCTCGGGGTCCTCGCGCTCCACGTCGTCGCGGCGCCTCTCCCCGTGCGGGCCGCGGACCTCCCCGCGACCCCGGTGCCGCCGCTCGCCGGCCCGGACCTCGTCTTCGACACGGCGGCGAGCCCCCCGACCGTCGGCGTCACCGGCGGGGCCGCGCCCGCGGCGATCGTGCTCACCGATCTGGGCACCACGAACGGCATCGTGCACGTCATCGACGCCGTCCTGCTCGCGGCCCCGTGAGGCCGCGGCCACCTTCGAACCTCCCACTGCCCGGCAGGGGTCGCGCGGCTCGCCCGCTCGCGACGGCCCCTGCCGGGCTCTCTTCTTTCGCGAGGGCCAGCGCTCACAGGCTCGCGCGATAGAGCGCGAGCATGTCGTCCTTGGTGCAGGTCCGCGGGTTGGGCTGGTGCACGTAGTCCGCGTGGGCGAGGGGCGCGAGCGCGACGAGCTGGTCCTCCCCGACCCCCGCGTCGGCGAGGCCGTTGGGCAAGCCGACTTGCTTGCGCAGCGCGCGCACCGCGCCCGAGCACTCGAAGGCGAGGGTGTCGAGGTCGTTGCCCTTCACCCCGAGGATCCGGGCGATGCGCGCGATCCGCATCGTCGCCGCGGTGCGGTTGAAGTCGAGGACGGCCGGCAGGCACAGCGCGTTCGCGAGCCCGTGGTGCATCCCGAGCTCGGCGCCGAGCGGGTGCGCGAGCGCGTGGCACGCGCCCAGGCCCTTCTGGAACGCGACCGCGCCCATCATCGACGCCTTCAGCATCGCGCCGCGCGCCTCGACGTTCTTCCCGTCCTCGACGGCGGTCGCGAGGTGCTTCGCGGTCAGCTCGATCCCCATCAGGGCGACCGCGTCGGCCATCGGGTGATCGCCCTTGGCGCAGTACGCCTCGACGTTGTGCGTGAGCGCGTCGAAGCCGGTCGCCGCGGTCAGGTGCGGGGGCAGCGAGAAGGTGAGGGCGGGGTCGAGGATCGCGACGTTCGCGAGCAGCCGCGGCGCGAAGATGACCGTCTTGCGGTGCGTGCGCTGGATCGTGACCACGCCGCTCCGGCCGACCTCGCTGCCGGTGCCCGCGGTCGTCGGGATCGCGATCATCGGCGGCACCGGCTCGGTGACCTTGGCGTCGCCGCCGATCGCGTCGTCGTACTGCTCGAGCGGCGCGGGGTGCGAGGCGAGGAGCCGGACCAGCTTCGCGACGTCGAGGGGGGCGCCGCCGCCGAGCCCGACGATGAGGTCCGCGCCGCTGTCGGAGTACTGCTTGGCGGCGGTGAGGACCTCGGCCTCCGTGGGGTTCGTGCCGACGCCGTCGATCACGGTCGCGCCGACGCCCGCGCGCTCCAGCGAGCGGAGGATCTCCTCGGCGAGGCCCGCCTCGCGGACCCCGCGATCGGTCACCACGAAGGCGTGCGTGCCGCCGAGGCGCTTGGCCTCGGCGCCCGTCTCTGCCGCCGTGCCCTCGCCGAAGACGATGCGGGTGGGGAAGCTCCAGGTGGTGCTCATGGCCGGCAATGACCCCACACCCGGCCCGGTTCGTCAAACCGAACCGAAAGGGGCCGCGCGCCGCGCGTTGACGCGGGCCGCCGGCCCGCGGATATTCGGGCCGATGGACGGTCCCGAGAGCCTCGATCCCGAGTCGATCCCGCGCGAGCAGGCGGAGCGGCGGCAGCTCGCCGAAGAGCTGAAGGAGATGGCCAAGGCGGCCTTCGGGCGCGGCGAGCTCCAGACGGCGACGCTCTACGCGTCCGACCTCCTGATGCTCTACCCGAACGAGAGGGCCTACCTCGAGACGTTCGACGAGATCGTGACCTCGACCGACGACCCGCTCGCCACGCTGCCGGTGGCGGCCGGCTCGGTGCACGTCGCGACCGCGGCGGCCCGCGCGCGCGTGCTCATGATGATGCGCCGCCTGCCCGAGGCGCTCGAGCTCCTCTCGCGCGCGATCGAGGTCGCGCCGCACGTGCC
>JAYRVK010000739.1:0-2902 GCA_041918555.1 Sandaracinaceae bacterium | reverse complement strand
TTCGAGCTCGTCCGGCGAGGGCTGTGTGTCCTCTTCCTTCAGTTCGATGTCGTAAGACGCGTAGGCGGCGCGCGTGACCTCAGTCCTGATTGCCGCGCGCCGCGCTTGCCGCTTACGGCGCTGGTCCCGCGGCATGTCCTTTGGATCAGGCTGGTTGAGGCCTTCCGCCAGAAACTTGGCCGCGCGCTCGGCACGGATCGTGGTGGTGATCGCCTGCTCGACGGCTGGATCGAGCTCGAACTCGACCTCGGGACCGGGGTCACGCATCGGATGCGCGAGGAGATCGCGCGGCGTCGCGCCGGGGCCGTGACCGCCGAGCGCGTCGGGCTCCTCCTCGCCGAAGAAGGCTCCGACACGCGCGGGCTCCCGATCGCCGGCGTGCGCGCCGGGTCCTCGGCGGCGCGGGCGGGGCTCCTGGCGGGCGATCGCGTGCTGTCGGCCGAGGGCGTGCACGCGCACGACCTCTCGGATCTGGTGCCGGCGCCCGGCCGGGACACGATCACGCTCCGGCTCGCGCGCCGCGGCGAGGCCGCCCCCTTCGAGGTGCTCCTCCCGGTCGAGGCCGCCGCCTCGAGCGCGGTGCGCCCCGAGACGGTCCGCGCGACGGTGATCGCGCTCGGGTGGCTCCTCCTCTTCGCCGCGCTGTTCGCGCCGTCGGCCGGCGTCGCGGACTGGATCGCCGGCGGGCTGCGTCGCGACGCGACGCCCGCGCCGGGGGGCCTTCGCGCGCGATGGCTTCGCCATCGGCGCGAGGTCCCGATGGTGGCGCTCGCGGCGGTGGCGGCGGCGGCGGTCCCGGCGATCGATCGGGTCTGGCCGCTGCACGCCAAGCTCGAGGTCCTCGTGCTCGGGGCGCTCGCGCTCCGGCTGGGGATCGCGTGGCTCGCGACGCCTGGCCTGGCGGCGCGCGCGCGGGCCGGCGCGCTCCTGCGCGCGCTCCGGAGCGCGGCGTTCCTCGGGATCGGGCTCGGCGCGATCGCGGTGCTCGGCGGCACGACGGAGATCGGCGCGCTCTCCCGACAGCCCGGCGATCCGCTGAGCTGGGCGATCCTGCGCTGGCCCGTCGCGGTCCCAGCCCTCGCGCTCGTCTCCATCGGCGGGGCCTGGCGCGCGCACGGCCGGAGCGCGATCGCGCGCGCGATCGACGACGTGGTGCTCCTCGCGGTCGGGGCGGCGACCATCGCGCTGCTCTTCGGCGGCTGGGGCACCGGCGAGGGTCAGGGCGCGCTGCGGCTCGTGCGCGGCGCGGGCTTCGCGCTCTCGACGCTCGCGTACTGGCTCTGGCTGCGCCGCGCCCGCGACCGTCGCCCGGCCCCGGGCCTCGCGTGGGTCGGCGCGGCGATCTCCGCCGTCGTCGTCGTCGGGGTGACCCTCCTCGTGGCGCTAGAGCCGCCGGAGCTGCTCACCGCGGCGATCGCGCGCGTGCTCGGCGGCGCCGCGGGCGTCGTGCTCCTCGCGGCGATCGCGCGGCTCTTCGCCGCGCCGCGCGCGCAGGCGAGCCCGCTCCACCGCTTCGCGTGAGGCTCACCCGATCGCGCGCAGGAACTCGCGCAGCCGCGCGCGCTCCGCGGGACCGGGCGAGACGAACGCGACGCCCACGAGGAACTGCGCCCCCGCGGGCCGCACCCACGCGATGGTCGCCTTCGCCTCGAAGGGCTCGCGGTCGGGATCCTCGATCCCGTCCTGCGTGAGGAAGAGCGCGACGAGCACGCTCGCGCCTTGGTCGAGCGGGAGGTCCAGGGTCAGCGCGGCCCCCCCCTCGCTGACGTTCTGGGTGGCCGCCGAGACGGTCTCGTGCCCGAAGGTCACCTCCGCGGCGATCTCGACGGGGTAGCGCTCATGACGACGGTGCTCGACGCTCATCCGGCTCCTCGATGAGCGCCCATGATGCGGCCGAACGCGCCGCCGGTAAAGGCGTCGAGGAGCGCCTCGATCTCGAGGATGCGGAGCTCGCGCGCGAGGTCGGTGGTGCCGAGCAGGACCGCCTCGAGCTGGAGGCGACGCCGCTCGAAGTAGAGCGAGACGATGGCCACGGTCAGGTCGGCCTCGGCCGCCTCCGCGTCGCGGAGCTCGCGCAAGAGCCGCGGCTCCTCGGGCGCGAACACCACCCGGTCGAAGCGGAACACCAGGCGGCCCTCGAGCACCAGATCGTCGTCCGTCGAGACGTTCGTGGGCGTGTCGGCGCCGGTCAGCGCGCGCAGATCGACGGCCTGGCCGCGCCGGATCGCGCCGCTCGCGCTCGGGAGCCAGCCCGTCGCGCGCGCGCGGTCCATCGCGTCGCGCACGCGGCCCGGCGTCGCGGTGCGCGCGGCGAGCGCGGCGCGGACCAGCACCGCGGGCGAGGGCTCGCGCCGGTAGCGCCGGAGCGCGCGCTCGATCCGTCCCTCCGTGATCTGCAAGTCGTCTTGCGCCGCCGCGGGCGCCGCCCCGAGGGCGATCGCGACGATCGCCCACGCCATGCACTTCGTCATCTCGACCTCCGGATTCGCTCGAGCGCCCGCGCCCGGGCGCGCCACTCCCACCCGCACAGCCGCGCGCTCGCGCACGGCGTGGCGCTCGAGGGCGTCGGCATCGGCCGCGGCTCGGGCGTGAGCTCGGCGAGCGGCGAGCCCGCGAGATCCCAGCTCGCGTCCACCGACACGCGCCAGTCCCACGCGCCGTCCGAGCGCCCGTGGAGCAGCGCGCCGCGCAGCGCCGCGCTCGGGACCCACACCGACGCCGAGGCGGGCGAGCAGCCCACGAGGATCGCGACGCACAGACCCAGCCACGCACGCATGCACGGCGACCTCGCAGCCCGCGTGCCGGACGACCGGGCGTGTGATCTCGCCGACTTGCGCGGCCGGATCGGCGAAACGGCGCAACCGGCGGCGGCGATCGCCGCTCGATCACGGCTCGTGAATCG
>JAYRVK010000738.1:0-5697 GCA_041918555.1 Sandaracinaceae bacterium | reverse complement strand
CGCGCGACGCGAGCGCGCTCCGCCGCGCCTCGCCGCCGAGCGCGGAGAGGACCGCGTCCGTGGGCGGGGCCGCGAAGCGCAGCCCGAGCGGGGGCGGCAGCCGGCGCGCCGCGAAGAACGCGTCCGCGCGCGCATCGCCGAGCCCGCGGCGCGCCGCCGCCTCGATCCACGCGGGCACGATCATCCGATCCGGCGGCGCGGGCTCCGCCGGCCGCGCCGACGCGAGCCGCCGCAACACCGCGTTGGCCACGCCCGCGAGCTTCGCCCCGCGCTCGGCGCGGCACGCCGACACCGACTCGCTCACCGCCGCGTGGGGCGGCACGCGCGAGAGGTAGAGGAGCTGGTACGCGCCGACGCGCAGCGCCGCGCGCAGCCAGGGGTCGGTCGTCGCCGGGGTCTTGAGCAGCGCGTCGAGCCGCGCGTCGAGCGCGGGCAGGACGCGGAGCGCGCCGTAGACGATCTCCGTCGCGAGCCCGGCGTCGGAGCCGCCGAGCCCCGCGCGCCGGAGCTCGGCGTCGAGCGTCGGCGTCGCGTACGCGCCGTCGGTCGCGACGCGGAAGAGCACGCGGGTGGCGACGAGGCGGCTCACTCCGCCTCGATCATCTCGCGGATGCGCGGCCACTGCCGCTCCACGTCGTTCTTGAACGCGAGGATCATCAGGAGCACGAGCATCACGAGCCCGACCAGCGACGCGATCTCGCGCAGCCGCGTGCTGACCGGCCGGCGGGCCACGGCCTCGACGAAGAAGAAGAGCAGGTGACCACCGTCGAGCATCGGGATCGGCAAGAGGTTGATCAGCCCGAGGTTGATGCTGATGAACGCCATCAGGCTCAGGTAGTTGAGCGCGCCCTCCCGCGCCGCGGTGCTCGTGGCCTCGAAGACCTGGATCGGGCCGCCGATCGAGCGGACCGAGAGCTCGCCCTGGAACAGCCGCACCACGGAGAACGCGGTGAGCTCGACGAGCTCCGCGGTCACGCGGAAGGCCTGCTCCGTCGCGTAGAGGATCGGGCTCGGGTTCGGGATCGGCGCGTCGAGCGTGGTCGGGCGCCAGTGACCGAGCGAGCCGAGCGCGCGCCCGTCGCCCGGAACGAGCACGAGCACCCGCTGATCGTCGCCCTCACCTGTCGAGGAGCGCAGAGCGCGGATGCGGTAGTGCCGCGTGACGAGCTGGTCGCCCCGCCGGAACACGAGCTCGTGCGTCGCGTCCGGCCGCGCGTCCACGTCCTCGACGAACGTCGCCCACAGCCGCACGGGCCGACGATCGAGGCTCACCAGGCGATCTCCCGGCCGCACGCCCGAGTCGTCCGAGGGCGCGCGCGTCGTCACCTGCGCCACGTAGAGATCGACGGGCTCGAGCCCCGCCCGCGCGAGCCCGTCGCCGGGACCGGGCTCGGGCGTGAGCGTCGCCACGTGCGGCTCGTACACCTCGAGCTCGACGAGCCCGCCGAGCGCGTCCTCGATCCGCGTCGGGCGCATGTACGTGATGGGGATCATCGAGCCGCGGTTCTGGCCGAGCATCGCGTCGAGATCGATCCAGCGATCGATCGGCGCGCCGCCCGCCGCGATCACGCGATCGAAGGTGCGCAGCCGCGCCGCGGCGGCCGGGCTCGAGGGCGACATGACGCCGATCACCGCGAGGGGATGGTGCGGCTTGATGCCGATCCGGCCGACCTCGTCGTAGAGCCCGAGCGGCCGCTCGGTCCGCGTGAGCACCGGGGTCACCGTGAGGGTGCGCCGCTCGCCCTCGCGCTCGACCACGAGCTCGACCGGCTCCTCCGGGTGCGCGTGGATGATGCGCGCGAGCTGGTAGAAGGTGCTCACGTCCTCTCCGTCGGCGCGGATCACGCGGTCGCCGGGCTGGAGCACACCGTCCGCGGGCCGGTCGGGGAACACGGTGCCGATCACGGCCGGCGTCATCGTCGCGTCGCCCATGAAGACCACGAAGAAGAGCGCGATCGGGAACACCAGGTTCATCAGGGGCCCGGCGCCGACGATGATCACGCGCTTGATCAGCGGCTGCTCCGCGAACGAGCGGCCGCGATCTTCTTCGCGCACGTCGTCGTAGGGGCTCTCGCCGAGCATCCGCACGTAGCCGCCGAGCGGGAACGCGGCGATGACGTACTCGGTGCCGCCGCGCGTGAGCCCCGCGATCCGCGGCCCGAAGCCGAGGCTGAACTTCAGCACGCGGACGCCGAAGAACTTGGCGCACGCGAAGTGACCGAGCTCGTGCACGAAGATGAGCACGCCCACGAGCACGATGAAGTAGACGACTTCCATCGGAGGGCGGGCGCGTTCTACGTCAGAAGGCCCGGCCGCGCACCTCACCGCGCGCGGGGCGAGTAGGCGCGCACCGCGTCCCCGCCGGCCTGCTTCACCGCGTACATCGCGTCGTCGGCGCGGCGCAGGAGCTCGAGCGGCTCGACCCCATGCGCGGGGAAGGCCGCCACGCCGACGGACACCGTGATGGGGAGCCGCTCGCCCTCATGCGCGATCGTCGCGGCCCCGACCGCCTCGCGGATCCGCGCGCCCATCCGCTCGCCCGCCGCGAGCCCGTCTCCCGGCACGATCACGCCGAACTCGTCCCCGCCGAGCCGGCACGCGCAGCCGTCCTCGCCGACGAGCGCGCCGAGGAGCCGGCCCACCTCGGCGATCACGCGCGCGCCGACCAGGTGACCGTGGCGATCGTTGACCTCCTTCACGCCGTCGATGTCGACCACGAGCAGCGCGAGCGCGCGCCCGTGCCGCACCGCGGCCGCGATCGCGCTCGCGAGCTCGAGATCGAAGAGCCGCCGCGCGAGGAGCCCGGTGAGATCGTCCTTGGTGATCCGCTCCTGGATCGCCTCGTGGAACGCCTGCTCGACGGGGCCCTGCAGCTCGAACCGCAGGACCGTCCGGCCGATCGAGATCTGGTCGTCTGCGCACAGCACGACCTCGGTGACGCGCATCCCGTTCACCTCCGTGCCCCGCGCCGCGCCGAGGTCGCGCAGGACCCAGCCGCCCTCCCTCGGGAACACCGCGGCGTGCTGCCACTCGACCCCGTCGCCGACGAGCATGAGATCCGCCTCCGGATCGCCGCCGAGGATCGCCGGACCCTCGAGCAAGATTCGTTGACCGACCTGGGGACCCGTGAGGACCACGAGCACGGGCACCTCGGGGCGCTCGGCGCCGGCGAGGAGCGATCGCAGGTCCATCGCCTCGGGCAGCGTGGCCCGCCCCCGGCGGTCCCCCTTCCGATCCGTCACGCCGGCAAGAGTACACGAGCCGCCGCGCGGGCTCCCCGTTCGTGACAGGTCGTTCAGTCCTCGTCCGGCTCGGGCGGGAGGTCCGAGCGCCGCGACCGGCCGAAGATCCGCGAGCCCGGCGCGACCGAGCGGGTCAGCCACACGTTGCCGCCGATCGTCGAGCCGCGGCCGATCACCGTGTCGCCGCCGAGGATGGTGGCGCCCGAGTAGATCGTCACGTCGTCCTCGATCGTCGGGTGCCGCTTCGTCGCCTCGTCGCGCTTGGGGACGCTGAGCGCGCCGAGCGTCACGCCCTGGTAGAGCTTGACCCCGTCGCCGATCTCCGCGGTCTCGCCGATCACCACGCCGGTCCCGTGGTCGATGAAGAAGCGCTCGCCGATGGTCGCGCCCGGGTGGATGTCGATGCCGGTCTTGCTGTGCGCGTGCTCGGTGATGATGCGCGGGATCATCGGCACGCCGGCGCGGCACAGGAGGTTCGCGACCCGGTACGCGGTGATCGCCTGGATCGCCGGGTAGCTGAAGACGATCTCCTCGATGTTCTGCGCGGCGGGGTCGCCTTCGAACGCGGCGTGGAGGTCGAGGTTCAGCTTGCGGCGCAGCTCCGGGATCTGGCGGAAGAGGTCGAGGACGACCTGCTCGCCCGCGCCGGGGTCGAGCACGTCGGTCGAGCGCCCCATCCACTGGTCGTAGGTGACCGCGCGCTCGATCTGCTCGACGAGCAGCGCGTGCGCGCCGTAGACGTGCTCGGCCAGCGCGTGCCGCAGGTTGTCGCGGTGGAGCGAGCGCGGGCTGTAGAAGCCCATGTAGAGGACGAACTCGAGGTGGTGGAAGGCCTCGATGACCGCGCGCTTGCTCGGGAGCGCGGCGCTCTCGAGGTTGTCGATCTCGCGGCCGAGGTCGTAGCTCCCGACGATGTCGTCGATCGCCTCCTCGAGCTCCTTGAATCGGTTCGGCTCCGGGCGCATCGGGACCGCGCTACCGTAGCGGTTCCGCGGGAGCGGCGCGATGCGGTCGTGCGAAGGTCGAGACACGAGGAGCCGGTCTTAGGGCGATCCCGTCGGCGCCACAACCCGGATCCCCGTCCCCGTCCGGATGACGCGATGCGTCAGCATTTGACGCAGCGGAAACGCCCCGGAAATCTCGGCCTGCCACGGTCCCCCACCGAGACCGGGCCTCTCGTGGCCCGGGGAAAGGGAAACCGTGGACAGCCTCTGGGTCGTCGTGAGCGCCTGCCTCGTGTTCTTCATGCACGCTGGCTTCTCCCTGGTGGAGAGCGGGCTCTGCCGCCGCAAGAACGCGGCGATGATCCTGCTCAAGAACGTCGCGGTCGTCGCGATCGGCTCGCTCGTCTATTACGCGGTCGGCTACGGCGTGATGTTCGGCGAGGGGAACGGCCTCGTCGGGATGAGCCAGTTCTTCCCGGGCACCGGCTCGGAGGTGAGCGGCCTGCCCATCTACGTCTTCCTGTTCTTCCAGCTCGTGTTCGCCGCGACCGCGGCGACCATCGTGAGCGGCGCGATCGCGGAGCGCGCGCGGCTCTCGACCTTCTTCGCGTTCACCGTGCTGACGGTCGGGCTCCTCTACCCGCTCGTCGGGCACTGGGTGTGGGGGGGGGGCTGGCTCGCCGAGCTCGGCTTCCACGACTTCGCGGGGAGCACCGTCGTCCACGCGGTGGGCGGCGCCCTCGCGCTCAGCGGCGCGGTGCTCACCGGCGCGCGCCTCGGCCGCTACGGCGCCGACGGCCGCGTGATGCCCGCGCACAACCTCCCGCTCGCGACGCTCGGCGTCCTCATCCTCTGGCTCGGCTGGTTCGGCTTCAACGGCGGCAGCACGCTCAGCGCCGACGGCGAGCTCGTCGGGCCGATCATCCTCGTGACGAACCTCAGCGGCGCCGCGGGCTTCACCGCCGCGCTCCTCTACTCGCGCTTCCGCTCGGGCGGCTACGACCTCTCGATGGCGCTCAACGGCGCGCTCGCGGGCCTCGTCGCGATCACCGCGGGCTGCGATCTCATCGCGCCCGGCGAGGCGATGATCGTGGGCGCGATCGGGGGTCTCGTCGTGGTCGAGGGCGTGATGCTCCTCGACCGGCTGGAGATCGACGACCCGGTCGGCGCGATCCCCGTCCACTTGTTTTGCGGTGTGTTCGGGACGCTCGCGGTCGGGCTGTTCGCGAACGGGGCCGAGCTCAAGGGCCTCTTCCACGGCGGCGGCGTCGCGCTGCTCGGGATGCAGGGGCTGGGCGCGGCCGCGGTGGTCGGGTTCTGCCTCGTGACCGGCAGCCTCGCGTGGCGCGCGATGAAGCAGCTCCCGGGCGGCATCCGCGTCCCCGTGGAGCACGAGCTCGAGGGCCTCGACCGGAGCGAGTGCGGCGTCGAGGCGTACTCCGACGAAGCGAGGGGGACCGCGGAGGCGCCCCCCGAGGCTGCGCCGAGGCCCGAGCTCGCGCTGCACGAGG
>JAYRVK010000737.1:0-7766 GCA_041918555.1 Sandaracinaceae bacterium | reverse complement strand
CGTCGCGTCGAGAGAGGAAGACGTTTTGCGGCTTCACGTCCCGGTGCACGACGCCGAGCTGGTGGACCGCGTGGAGGCCCTCGGCGAGCTGCGCGCCGATCTGGATCGCGTCGTCGGGCGAGAGGCCGCCCTCGTCGATCGCGCTCTCCAGCTCCTTCCCCTCGATGAGCTCCTGCACCATGTACGTGCGGCCGTCGACCTCGCCGGCGTCGAGGACGGCCACGATCGCGGGGTGCGAGATCGACGCGAGCGACGCGGCCTCGCGCGCGAACCGCTCGACCGCCTCGCGGTGCTCCATCATGTGCGGGTGCAGGATCTTGAGCGCGACCTCGCGGCGCAGGAACCGGTGGTAGGCCTCGTAGACCACCGCGGTGCTGCCGCGCCCGAGCTCGCGCTGGATCTCGTACTTGCCCGCGATGACCGAGCCCGGGCCGTGCTTCGCCACGGGGCCAAATCTAGTACACGCGGCCCGAAATCCGTTCCGGATTTCGGGCGCGCGTGTCCTAAGGTTCCTTCCGGAGGGTCTGTTCCAGACCCTCCCCCCATCGGGATTGCATCCCGACGGGGCCCCCCTCCCAAGACGTACCCCAGGTCCCTCCGTTCGATCGGTTTCGGCATGCGCCGAACCCGGATCGAACCTCGGGCCCGGGGTACTAATGCACCCGCGCTCGCCGCGGCCAGAGGGCAAAGAGGAGCAGCGGCGAGAAGAGCAGCGCCTCGACGGTGAGCACGTAGAGCCCTCGCGCCGACAGCATGCCGCGGCCGATCGGCGCGACCGGGATCGGGCGCACCGGGAGGAAGTAGCGCGCGTCGTCGAACGGCCAGAACAGCCCGATGCCGAGGCCGCCCGTGGTGGCCGCGTCGAGGAGCCCGTGGCTCGCGATCACGAGCACGCCGAGGACCCCCGCGCGCAGCCGGTGCGTCTGGGGCGCGAGCGCGCACGCCGCGCCGAGGAGCGCGACGAAGAGCGAGTGCGTCGCGCCGCGGTGCCCGAGCGCGTGCTCGTACGGGATCCCGAGCAGGAACGTGACGACGTCGGCGTCGGGGCCGAGCGAGAGCGCGGTGAAGGTCACCATCCAGCGCGCGGGTCGATCGCGCTCGTGCAGGCGCCCGGCCGCGAGGCCCACCGCGACGTGCCCGAGGCTAGCCACGTGGCCGCAACGCGCGAAGGACACGGCGGCCTTCCCCGTGCGAAGCTCGACTCGCCATGAGCGACACCGTCCACGTCAGCACCTCGATGGGCTCCTTCTCGATCCGCCTCGACGCCGCGGCCGCGCCGGACACGGTGGAGAACTTCCTCGCGTACGTCGACGCGGGCCACTACGACGGGACCATCTTCCACCGGGTGATCAAGAGCTTCATGGTGCAAGGCGGCGGCTACGACGCGGCGTTCGAGAAGAAGTCGGTCCGCGCGCCCGTGAAGAACGAGGCCCAGAACGGGCGCAAGAACGTCTTGGGCACCGTCGCGATGGCGCGCACGAGCGACCCGCACTCGGCGACCGCGCAGTTCTTCGTGAACGTGAAGGACAACGCGTTCCTCGATCACACCGCGCCCTCGGGCAACGCGTGGGGCTACTGCGTGTTCGGCGAGGTCGTCGACGGGATGGACGTGGTCCACGCGATCGAGCGCGTGGCGACCGGCGCCAAGGGTCCCTTCCAGAAGGACGCGCCGGCACAGGACGTGGTGATCGTGTCGGTCCGCCGGGCGTAGCCCGCCAACCTCGTTGCGCCCCCTCCACCGGTCCGCGCGACGCGGGCGGTTGGCCTCGCGCATGCACTAGGGAGCGCCATGCACCGCCTCACGTTCGTCCTGCTCCTCGTCGGCTGCGTCGGCGATCCCGTCGGCGATCCCTGCATCCCCGAGCGCATCCAGAGCGGCGGCTTCGTCGCGACCGAGACCTACGTCGAGACGGGGTCTCCGCAGTGCGCGACGCGTCTCTGCGTGGTGCGGGGCCTCTCGGGGGACCCGAGCCCCGGCTGCACCGGCGAGGACTGCCCGACCGACGAGGAGGTCCGCGAGCACGTCTACTGCACGGTGCGCTGCGACGGCGACGCCGACTGTCCCGAGGGGTTCGCGTGCGACCCGATCGGGGACCACGGCCTCTGCCTCCGCGCGCCCTGAGGTCCTTCAGCTCGCGAGGAGCGCCCCGAGGGCGGCGCCGAAGAGGGCGCAGCCGATCAGCACCGCGAGCGCCAGCCCGCGGATCGCCTGGGGCCGATCGAGCCAGTGCGACGGCGACGCGCGACGCGGTCCCGCGGGCCGCGTCACCGCGTCCAGGCGCGGGCGATCGAGGGCCGTGAGGCCGAAGTCCCGCCTCGGATCCATCGCGACGCGCTCCGCGGCCGAGCGGCGGGTGCGATAGCAGGAGCGCGAGCGGTAGCGCGGAGCCTTGCAGGACACGTAGGACCCATCGGCCGCCGTTGCAGGAGGTTTCCTCCGCCGGTGCGGATCGGGGATCGAGCGAGTAGGCTGCCGCCCCGGAGGCATCATGCGCAGCTCGCTTCTCGTCGCTTGGCTCGCTACGTCGTCGATGCTCCTGGGGGTCGCGTGCGGCGGGGGCAGCACCGCGGACGGAGGCACCGGGGACTCGAGCATGGGCTCCGCGGACACCGGCCCGATGGGGATCGACGCGGGCACCGACGCCGGCGCCGAGGTCACGGACGCGAGCGCCGACGGCGGCGGAGTCCTGGACGCGCGCGTCCCGGGCTGCGACGACGGAGAGCAGAACGGCCTCGAGACCGACGTCGACTGCGGCGGCGGCGAGTGCGCGCCGTGCCCCGAGGGCGGGATGTGCACGACGGGCACCGACTGCGAGTCGGGGAGCTGCGTCGGCGGCGTCTGCGCCGCGCCGAGCTGCGGCGACCGCGTGCGCAACGGGGACGAGACCGACGTCGACTGTGGCGGCGTCGTCTGCGAGGGCTGCGCCGAGGGCGAGGGCTGCCGCGCGGGCGGGGACTGCGCGAGCGGCGTGTGCGATCCGAGCGCCTCGACGTGCGCGCCCTCGACGTGCAGCGACGGCGTGCGGAACGGCGACGAGACCGACCTCGACTGCGGCGGCTCGTGCCCCGGCTGCGTGGACGGCCTGCTGTGCGCGCTCGACCCGGACTGCGCGAGCGGCTTCTGCGATCCGACGGGCGCGACCTGCGCGACCCCGACCTGCACCGACGGCTTCCGGAACGGCGACGAGGTCGACGTCGACTGCGGCGGCGCCGCGTGCCCGGGCTGCGGGACGGGCGGGGCCTGCACGGACGCGGGCGACTGCGCGAGCGGCGTGTGCGATCCCGGCTCGATGACCTGCGCGGCCCCGAGCTGCGCCGACGGCGTGTCGAACGGCGACGAGACCGGCGTCGACTGCGGCGGCGGCACCTGCCCCGCGTGCGGGCCCGGCGACGGCTGCGCGTCGAGCGCCGACTGCGCGAGCGGCGTGTGCGATCCCGCGACCTCGACGTGCGCGACGCCGAGCTGCGCCGACGCGGTGCGCAACGGCGACGAGACCTCCGTCGACTGCGGCGGCGGCACCTGCCCCGGCTGCGGGGACGGGCTCCCCTGCGCGGGCGGTTCGGACTGCGCGAGCGGCGTGTGCGACGCCTCGACCTCGACGTGCGCGGCGCCGAGCTGCCGCGATGTCGTACGGAACGGGGCCGAGACCGACGTGGACTGCGGCGGCGGGACGTGCCCCCGCTGCGCCGACGGCGAGGACTGCCTGCGCAACCGCGACTGCACGAGCCGCGTCTGCGAGGGGTCGTCGCTCCTCTGCGTCGCGCCCTCGTGCACCGACGCCCGGCAGAACGGCGACGAGACCGGCGTCGACTGCGGCGGCTCGTGCCCTGGGTGCCCCGACGGGGATCCGTGCGCGCGGGACGAGGACTGCGCGTCGCTGGTCTGCGACGGAACCACGCTGACGTGCGCCGCGCCGACGTGCACCGACGGCGCGCGCAACGGGGACGAGACCGACACCGACTGCGGCGGCGGGACCTGCCCCGTGTGCAGGACGGGGGACGACTGCCTCCTCGGCCGCGACTGCGACAGCGGGGTCTGCGGCGCCGGCTCGCACACCTGCTCCGCGCCGAGCTGCACCGACGGTGTGCGGAACGACATCGAGACCGACGTCGACTGCGGCGGCCTCGGCTGCCCGCGGTGCGAGCTCGGCGAGAGGTGCCGGCGCCACACGGACTGCACGACGGAGCTGTGCTCCGGCGGGCGCTGCGCGGAGTTCCCGAGCTGCGCCGCGATCCTCGCCGCGGGCGCGTCGACGGGAAGCGGCGTGTACCCGATCCGTCCGACGGCGGGCGCGCCCTTCGACGTGTACTGCGACATGACGACGGACGGCGGCGGCTGGACCCGCATCGCGCGCCTCGCGACGGGCGGCGGGCGCGAGATCACGTCGATCAACCGGACCGGGAGCTTCTTCTCTCGCGCGTGGACCCAGAACACGACGAGCTTCACCGCGACCACGAACGACGGCGTGAACCTGTCGACCGGCTACGGGATGCTCGACGCGCGCGCGTTGGTCGGCGACGCGAGCGAGCTCCGCTTCTCGTGCAGCGACTCGACGCGGAGCCTCACCGGGGACGCGATCTGGGCCGCGAGCGCCGGCGATCGCGCGGACTTCCTGGCGAGCTCGCTCGGCTCGGCCGGCTACGCGCTCACCTCGGAGCCCGTGCGCATCGACCGGAACGGGGCCGGCTACGTCTCGGTCAGCGCGTACCCCACGTCCGACGAGAACGGCTACTGGGGCTCCTGGCACATCTGCGGCTTCGGCGATCAGATGGGCGGGCCGAACACCGAGAGCACCAACGGCTTCCAGCTCGGCCTCTGCCACACCAGCCCGACGAGCTCGGACTGGGGCATCAGCGACTCGAACCAGATCGCGATCGGCTACCACGACGGCTTCCTGGGCCTGCGCCTCGAGTGCACGGCCGACACCCCCGCCGACTCGTCGCAGATCTCCGGCACCTGGACCGCCTGGGTGCGTTAGGCGAGCGGCTCGAGGATCAACGGCAGCCCGTCGAGGGGCTTCGGGATCGGCACCTGCTCGGGCCGGTACACGTAGCCCTCCGGGAGGTGCAGGCGATAGCGCAGGAGCAGGGAGTGCAAGAAGACTTTCGCGAGCATGTACGCGAAGGCCTTCCCGATGCAGGTGTGCGCGCCGCCGCCGAAGGGCACGAACGCGTAGGGATGGCGCTTGTGCTCGGCGCGCGCGGGCGAGAAGCGATCGGGGTCGAAGCGCCAGGGCTGCGACCAGAGGCGAGGATCGCGGTGCGTGTGATCGGGCACGACGGACACGTGGGTCTGCGCCGGGAGGCGCAGGCCACGGAAGGTCACCTCCGCGAGCGCCCGACGCGGGATGTACGGCACGGGCGCGTGGAGCCGGAGCGCTTCGTCGAAGGCCTGCTGATGGAGCGCGAGGGCCGGGAGGTCGTCGTACCCGGCGACCTCGGCGCCGAGCCCGCGGCTCACCTCGCGCAAGCGGTCTTGCCACTCCGGGTGCGCGGCGAGGTAGTAGGCGGTCGTCGTGAGCGCGCTCGTGACGGTGTCGTGCGCCGCCATCAGGAGGAAGACCATGTGGTCGAGGATCTCCTCGTCCTCGAACGCGCGACCGTCCTCGTCGGTCGCGCGGCAGAGCTGGCTGAACATGTCGGGCCGCGCCGAGCGACGGCGCTCCGGGATCCGCGCGCGCAGGAACTCGACGAGGACCTCGCGTCCGCGGATCCCGCGGTGGAGCGCGAGGCCGGGGATCGGGACGCGCACGATCGCGAGCGACGCCTCCACCGCGTCGACGAACGCGCGGTTGAGCCGGTCCGCCTCGGGCCCGAGCTCGACGCCGAGGAACGTGCAAGCCGCGTTGTCGAGCGCGAGCTGCTTGAGGCGCGGGTAGAAGCGGAAGTCCTCCACCGCGCCCCACGTGGGCAGCACCTCCGCTATGCGCGCGTTCATCCCGTCGAGGTAGTCCGCGAGGGCCGCGGTCTTGAAGGCGGCCTGCATGATCCGGCGGTGGAAGCGGTGGTCCTCGAAGTCCCGGAGCATCAGCCCGTTCGGGAAGATCCGCGCGAGCGTGATGCTCCAGCCGAGCCGGCTCGAGAACACCTGATCGCGGTCGCGCAGCACGAGCTCGAGCGCGTCCTCGCCGAGGAGCACGACCGCGTGCGTGCCGACGAACGAGGTGCGGAACACGTCGCCGTAGCGCGCGCGCAGCCGCTCCGTCAGGCGGCGCGGATCGCTCGCGAACTCGAGTGCGTGCCCGACGAACGGAAGCCCCCGCTCACCCGGGAGGTGAGCGAGGGCTCGGTGCGGTGCGGCCGGAGTCGCCTCCACGAGCCGCGCGGATCAGGGATGGTTGCTGTTGAGCTCGGTGACGAACAGGTTCGCCGGGTTGCGCGACGACGCGTCGTACGTCCCGACCCAGATGTCGTAGCGACCGCTGGCGGGGTTCTGGAAGTCGATCGCGGGCATGAGCGCGTTGCCCCAGCCCTCGCCGGCCCGACCGTGATCGTCGTTGCAGCGCCACTGGGTGTTCGGCTGGTTGATGAGCAGCGTGGCGTCCGCGCCGTTCTGGGTGATCACGTAGAAGCGGATCAGCGGGAACGTCTGGCCCGCCTCGAACGTGAAGTGGAAGTCCGGCCGCCGGGTCACGAAGGACTGGACGCAGGGCTGCCCGCTGACCGCGTCCCGCAGGCCCAGGTTCGCCACGTTCACTCCATCGCGGCCACCGCCCGCGGTCAGCGGGAACGCCCACGGATCGGGCGTGAATCCCGTGCGGAGGCTGCCTCCGCCGAAGTTCGCCCGCGCGTTGTAGTCGAGCGGGAACCGCTGCGCGCCCGCCGGCACCGCCACCGCCACTCCGAGCAGCGCCAGCGCGCCGAGCGCCAACCACCATCTCACACTCTTCATCGTGCTCACCCTCCCTCGCCCCGCACGATGCAGGGCATCGACCGGGACGTGACGAGCGTCTCACGTATTCGCCGCATCGTGGGTGTCCACGCGATTTCATGCGCCTTGCTGGAGCAGTGGTGTGAGGATCCGCTCGATCGAGGCCGCGTTCGCCTCGGTGGGCGCGAGGATCCGACCGACCGTGACCTCGACGCGCGCGCGGAAGCGGCGCGGGAGCTTCGCGAGCGGCGGGCCGCCCGCGTAGCTGAACACGCTGCCCCACAGCCCCGACAGCGCGACGGGCACGACCGGCACCGGTCGGCGCGCGAGGATCTGATCCATCCCGGGGCGCATTGGGCCGAGCGCTCCGTCGCGCGTGAGCTGGCCCTCGGGGAAGATCCCCACGATCTCGCCGCGCGTGAGCGCCTCGTCGATCCGCTCCATCGCGCGCGCGAGCAGCTCGGGGTCCTCGCGCCGGCTCGCGATCGGGATCGCGCCGCACGCACGGAAGAACCACCCGAGCGCGCGCCCCTCGTAGAACGAGCGGTGCATCACGAAGCGGACGGGCCGCGGCGCGAGCGCGCCGAGGATCGCGGCGTCGAGGTACGAGACGTGGTTCGCGACGAGGAGCGCCGGGCCCTCGCGCGGGAGCGCCTCGAGGCCGCGCACGCGGAGGCGATAGAGCACGAGGACGATCCCTCGGACCAGGACCCGCAGAACCCGTTCGCGGAGCGTGAACATGCCTCGCGCCATGGCGAGGGCCGTGCCGCACGCGGCACCGCGCGAGAACCCGGTGCGTCGGGCCGACCACGTACACGCCGTGTACACCGCACGATCACCCACGGGGACGCGCCCCACCCGTCGAAGGGCGGCGCGTTGGGGCGGCCCTCGGGGG
>JAYRVK010000736.1:0-4349 GCA_041918555.1 Sandaracinaceae bacterium | reverse complement strand
CCGACCTTGTCCCCGGTGCCCGGCGTCTCGGCGAGCAGGATCCCGATCGCGCGGAAGATGTCCGCGCTGCTCGGGCCCGCGGGCGCGGCGCTCGCGGGCTGCGCCGCCGCCCTCGGCTTCTCCGCCTTCTTCGGGATCTCCGCGTAGAGCTCGATCGCCGCGTTGCTGATGACGAGCTCGTCGCGCCCCTCGACCTTGCACTGGAACACGATCTTCCGCTCGCCCTCCCTCCACATCTCGGTCACGAGGGTGTCGCCGGGGTACACGTTCGAGGCGAAGCGCACCTTGATCGACTTGAAGAAGCGCGGATCGCCGTCGGGCGCCATCGCCGAGATCACGTGCCGCGCGGCGTAGCCGAACGTGCAGAGCCCGTGGAGGATCGGCTTGTCGAACCCGAACGCCTTCGCGAACGAGGGATCCGCGTGGAGCGGGTTCCAGTCTCCGCTCGAGAGCCGGTAGAGGAGCGCCTGCTGCGGCGGGATGTGCTCGCGCACCACCGCGTCCGGCGCGCGCGCCGGCGCCTCGTTGCCCGGGCTCGACGGACCGCGCTCGCCGCCCCAGCCCCCCGCGCCTCGGATGAACGCCGAGCTCTCGTTGTAGATGAGCAAGTCGCCTTGCTCGTCGAAGCTCTCGATCGCGGTGACCACGACCGCGCCCTTGCCCTTGTCGAAGATGTCCTTGATCCGCGCGCGGTGTCGGAGCTTCGCCTTGGCCGGGAGCGGCCGCTTCACCTCGGTGTACTGCTCGCCGTGGAGCAGCCGGTCGAACCCGTACTTCAGGCCCGGCGCCTGCACGCCCTTCGTCGCGTTCTCCATCAGCACGCGCAGGGCCGGGATCACCCCGAAGGTCGGCAGCGCCGTGAAGCCGGCGTCGCGCTCGTAGACGAGGCGGAGCTCCCTGGGCGCGACGGGGTCGGTGCCCGCGCCGACGCCGAGCGCGTAGAGCGCGACGTCCTGATCGCCGTAGCTCGAGGTGACCTCGGGGAACTCGTAGCCGAGCGCCTCGTCGACGTCGATGAGGTCGTTGCCGCCCTTGGACTTGCCGCGCTGGAGGTTCTCCATGATCGGCTGCATCGACTCGTTGATCGACGCGGGGTGCTCGCTCTTCTCGAAGTCGACGATGGTCTTCCACGCGCTGTGGACGTCCTCGGGGGTGATCGCGCGGCCGGTGCGGTACACCTTGCCGAGCGCGCGCTCCCAGCGGAGCTTGCCGAAGTAGCCTCCGCCCACCTCGAAGAGCCCGCCCGTCTCCTCGCAGGACTCGTGGCAGAGCCACGCGACGAGCGGTGAGACGTAGGCGGGGTCGAGCGCGGCGACGAGCTCGGGCGGCAGCACCGTCTCGGTGAGCCGCGAGCCGGCGATCGGGGCGATGGTGTTGACGCGGACGTTGCGCTTCAGGCCCTCGACCGCGAGCGTGTTCGCGAAGCCGGTGAGGCCGAGCTTGGCCATCGCGTAGTTGGCCTGGCCGAAGTTGCCGTAGATCCCGGCGGCCGACGCGGTCATGACGATCCGGCCGTAGCCCTGGTCGCGGAGGTGCGGCCACGCGGCCCGCGTCACCGCGTAGCTCCCCTTCACGTGCACGCGGTAGACGAGGTCCCAGTCCGCGTCGGTCATCTTGTGGAAGGAGACGTCGCGCAGGATCCCGGCGTTGTTGATCACGACGTCGACCCGGCCGAAGGCGTCGAGCGCGGCCTGGACGATCTTGTCGCCGTCCTCGACCGAGTCGTGGCTGGCGATGGCCTCGCCCCCCCCCTCGCGGATCTGCGCGACGACCTGGTCGGCCATCGTGGAGCTCGATCCTTCGCCGTGCGCCGAGCCGCCGAGATCGTTCACCACGACCTTGGCGCCGCGCGCGCCGAACAGGAGCGCGTGCGAGCGGCCGAGCCCTCCGCCCGCGCCCGTGACGATGACCACCTTGCCCTCGAACCGCAGCTCGTCCGTCATGCTTCCGTCGCCTCCAAGGGCCCCAATATCACCTATTGCCTTCCCCGATGGGAGTGGGATACTCGCGCCCGCAATCACGGAGGCGAGCAGCCTCTGGGGGAGATGGAAACGAGATGAAGATTCGCGCAACGATCGTGGCCAGCGCCCTGGCGCTGCTCGTCAGCATGTTGATGTCGGCGTGCGGTGGCGACTGCCCGGAGTGTCAGTGCCCCGTGTGCCCCGCGGCCCCGTCGCCGACTCCGGTCGTCGTCAACACCGGGCCGTGCACGGAGGAGTGGGTCCACATGCCCGTTCTGATCAACTTCCCCACCGGTGGGGCCGAGCTCGACGCGCAGAACCGCGCGATCCTCCAGGAGGTCGTCCGGACCGCGCAGTCGCGCCAGGACATCCGCCGCGTGCGCGCCGAGGGTCACACCGACACCTGCGGCGCCGAGGTCAACAACATGGCGCTCTCGCAGCAGCGCGCCGAGAACGTGGCGCTCGCCCTCGTCGAGATGGGCGTGCCGCGTGAGCTGATCGAGACCGTCGGGTACGGCTCGACCCAGCCTCGCGCCAACGAGGCGTGCGAGACGCGCGAGGGGCGCGCTTCGACGGAGCTCAGCCGGCAGACCAACCGCCGCGTCGAGTTCAGCATCCTCGTCTGCCGCGAAGGCACCGGGATGTAGCTCCCAGCGGGTCGAGCGCCCCGCGCGCTCGCGCGAAGGAGGCCGCCGCGCGCGTCGCGGCGGCCTTTTTCGTTGGCGGCGCCGGATCTTGGCCAACGCGACGCGAAGCGGGTAGCTTCGAGACTCCTCGCACGATGGCCGCCGTCTCGCTCCCGCAGCTCGCCTCGCCCACCCGGGTCCGCCGCCTGGGCACGTGGGCGGCCGGCTGCGCGGCGCTCGCCCTCGTCGGCTACGGCGCGTGGGCGCTCGCGCGCCACGAGGCGAGCCCGGTGAGCCTGGACGGCGTCGCCCTGCCCCGCGAGGGAGACCCGGAGCCGTTCGTCCGTCAGCTCGCCCAGCAGTGGCACGACACCGAGCTCAGCATCGACGCGGGCTCACAGATCGTGCGGGCCACCCGCCGCGAGATCGGGGCGCGGCTCGACGTCGACGCCGCGGTCGCCGAGGCCCGCCTCGCCCGTGGGGAGGCTCCGATCTGGTCGCGCGTCGCCGCGTTCGTGGGTCAGCGGTCGCGCGCGCTCGCGTGGGACCGGCGGGTCTCGAGCCAGGAGGTCACCGAGTTCGTCGACGAGCTCCGGCGGCGCACCGTGGTCGACCCGGAGCCGCGCGACTACGAGGGTCGGGGCGGGCGCACCGGCACCGGGCTCAACCCCGTGGGCGCGGCGAGCGCGCTGACGGAGGCGCTGCTCACCGACGCCCTCGTGGTGCGCTTGCCCGTGCGGCGGCTCGACGCGCCGGTCGCGCCGGTGCGCTCCGCGCGGCAGGCGAGCTTCGTCGAGGTGGTGAGCGCGCACGAGACCCGGTACGCGGGCACCGGCGAGCTCGTCGGGCGCGCGCGCAACATCGAGCTCGCGGCGCAGGCGCTCGACGGAGAGGTGATCCCGCCCCGCTCGACCTTGTCCTTCAACGACGTGGTCGGCGAGCGCACGCTCGAGCGCGGCTTCATGCCCGCGATCGAGCTCGCGCGCGAGGGGCGGCGGGTCGAGGGCATCGGCGGCGGCGTCTGCCAGGTCGCGGCGACCCTGCACGCGGCCGCGTTCTTCGCGGGCTTCGATCTGGTCGAGCACCACCCGCACACCCGCAACTCGCTCTACATCCCCGCGGGCCTCGACGCTGCGGTGAGCCATCCGACGAAGGACCTCGTCATCCGCAACACGCAGCCGTTCCACGTGCGCATCCGCGCGAGCGCGTACCGCGGGACGCTGCGCATCGAGCTCATGGGCGCGCGCCGCGCGCCGCGGGTCGAGTGGAACACGCGCATCGTGCGCCGCGATCGCATCACGACCGAGCGCGAGGTCGATCCGAACCTGCCGCTCGGCACCGAGGACGTGATCGACGAGGGCGAGGAGGGCTCGATCATGGAGCGCACGCGGACGGTCTACTGGGAGCACGGTCCGCGGACCGACACGGCGACGCTCCGCTACCCGATGGTCACGCGCCTCGTGCGCGCGGGGCCCGACGCCGTGCGGGTGGCGCAATGACCGGAACTTGCCGGCGCCGGCGCGCCGCGTCTAGGTTCGGCGAGGGAGCGCGCGTTCGATGACGGCCAACCACGGGCTCGGCGCGACGAAGAAGGGCTTCACACCAGCGCCTTCCTCGGGGATCCAGCGCTTGCTCTCCGCGACCCAGCGAGGGCTCGGGGGCAAGGTCGCGGGCCGCGCCGCGCCAGCCGAGCCGGAGGCGCCCAAGGTGGTCCCGGTCGCGCTGCCCGATCCGATCGCCGTCACCAAGGTCGCGCTCGACT
>JAYRVK010000735.1:0-7808 GCA_041918555.1 Sandaracinaceae bacterium | reverse complement strand
GTCGCGCGCGTGGTCGCCGATGGGCGCGAGGCGATCGAGCGTCGGCGTCGTGGCGTGGATGAGGTAGGGGAGCGACGCGAGCGTGTGCGACGTCAGATCCGCGATGCGCTCTGTGGTGGTGGCCTCCCACCAGTCGTAGAGGACGAAGAGGTTCCGCATCGCGGTGCCGTAGCCCGTGCCCTCGCGCGAGCCGCCGCCCTCGAGATCGCGCTCGAACGTCGGCACCAGCTGCCCGCCGATCTTCTCGTCGCGGAAGATCCGCAGCCACTCGGCGGCGCGCTCGTTCTCGGGCTCGCCAGCGAGCCCGAGGAGCATCGTCGCGCGCAGGAACGAGTAGAAGTAGTTGTTGGCGGGGTTGTCGACGGACCAGCCGGTCCACGGGAGCTCGGTGCCGCCCCACGACGCGGTCTCGTGGTTCCAGACGTTGTGCACGGCCTGGTTCGCGTACGCGAGCCAGCGCGCGCGCTGCGCGACGCCGACTTCCTCGAAGCAGAAGTCGTAGACGAGGGCGAGGCTCCCGATCGTCGGACCGACGTAGAGGTAGCTGTCGCGCGCCACCTCGGGGGCCGCGCCGCGGCCGATGAGCTCCTCTTCGCCTGCGACGAAGGCGTCGGTGCGCGCGACCGCGTCGGCGCAGTAGCGCGGCTCGCCGCCGAGCTCACCGAGGAGCGCCGCGTGCCACGGCTCGAACGCGTAGATCGTGCCGGGCGTCTCGAGCTCGGCGTCGACGATACCCACGAAGCGCTCGCCCTGCGGGGTCTCGAGCCGCGCCACGAGGCGCGCGCGCACGTCGTCGTTGAGGTAGACGAGCGGGTGCATGCCGTCGGCGCCCGCCCCGCCGTCGGGGAGCGCCGCGTCGCGTGGGCCCGCGTCGCGCAGCGCGCCGTCGGGGCCCACGCTCATCCCGGCGTCGCCCGGCGCCCCGTCGTCGCAGCCGGCCAAGAGAACGAGCACGAGCGACGAGCCGAGCACGATCCGGCGGATGCGCATCATGGCGCGAGCGTACGGCAAGGCCCGTTCCCGTGCGCGCCCCGCGCGCGAGTCGGCCTCCGGGCTCGGCGCCCCACTGTGGCGTGCCCCAGGGGCGCGGTGGCCTGATAAGTTCGGCGCGTGCGGAGGGCGGAGGCGACGGCCGTGCTGTCGGTCGCGGCGGACGCGGGGATGGGGCACGCGCCTGATCTCACGCTGTCGTCCGCCGCGGTGGGCGCGCGCCTCGCGCGCGCGATGGGCCTCTCCGCAGACGACGTGCGCGCGACCTTCGACCTCGCGCTCCTGCGCTTCGTCGGCTGCACGGCGGACGGCGAGATCGCGACGGCCGCGTTCGGCGACGAGATCGCGGCGCGCGCGTTCCTCGCCGCGGCCGACTTCGGGAGCCCGGCCGACGTGATCGGCCGCGCCGCGAAGAACCTCTACCGAGGGCGGCCGTGGTCCGAGCGCCTGCCGCGGTTGCTCAAGGCGGTCGCGTCGATGGGCACGCTCTTCGACGCGGCGACCGCGCACTGCGAGCTCGCGCAGGAGCTCGCGCGCGCGCTCGGTCACGACGAGCGCGTGGTCTCCGCCCTCGCGATGGTCTTCGAGCGCTGGGACGGACGCGGGATCCCGAAGAAGCTACGCGAGGAGGCGATGCCCGTCGAGGCGCGCCTGGCGTCGCTCGCGCACGACGTAAGCGTCTATCATCGGATGGGCGGTGACGAGGCCGCGCTCGCGATCGCGCGCGAGCGCTCCGGCGGCGCGCACGAGCCTAGGCTCGTCGCAGCGCTCGAGGACCACGCCGCAGAGGTCCTCGCGCCGCTCCACGCCGCCTCGCCGTGGACGGCCGCGATGGACGAGGAGCCGCTCCCGCACCGCGTGCTCGCGGGTGACGCGTTCGATCGCGCCGTCGCGAGCATCGGCGACTTCGCGGATCTCAAGGGAGCGATGCGCGCGGGCCACTCTCGCGAGGTCGCGCGGCTCGCGGTCGAGGCGGGTCGCATCGCGGGGCTCGACCCGCCCGTGCTCGACGAGCTGAGGGTCGCGGCGCACGTGCACGACCTCGGCGTCGTGGCGACCTCGGCCGGAGTATGGAATTCGCAACGTAAGTTGACAGACGCGCAGCGCGAGGCGATCCGGCTGCATCCGTACGTCGGCGAGCGTTGCCTCGCGCGCTCGCCGGCGCTCGCAAAGGCGGGCCGGCTCGCCTCTCTACACCACGAGCGGCTCGACGGGAGCGGCTACCCCAAGGGCTCGAGCGCGGAGTCGCTCGCTGCGAGCGCTCGGATCCTCGCCGCGGCCGACGTCGTGGCGGCGATGAGCGCGCCGCGCCCGCATCGCGTCGCGCGCTCGCTCGAGGTGATCGCCGAGCAGGTCGAGCGTGACTGCGCCGAGGGCCTCTTGTGCCCGGCCGCGTCGCGGGCGCTCCTCGAGGCCGCTGGCCACGCGCGGCCCCGCGCGAAGATCCCGACGACCGGCGGGCTCTCCGACCGCGAGGCCGAGGTCTTGGCGCACCTCGCGAGGGGGCAGAGCGTGAAGGAGGTCGCGACCGCGCTCGGGATCGCGACCAAGACCGCCGACAACCACGTCCAGCGCGTCTACGCCAAGATCGGAGTCACGTCGCGCGCGGCCGCGACCGCCTGGGCGCTCCGGCACGGCTTCGTGCAGGCCTACTAGGGGATTCACCCTAAGCTCCGCGCCCGCGCCGTCGCGTACTCCTTTCGAAAGCGCCGCCCACGTCGGGCGGCCTGCAGAAGGAGACCGCCATGCACCCGATCGTCGCCAAGCTCACCGCCGCCTGGACCTCGCAATCCGTCGAGCCCGTCGTCGCCCTCTACCACCCTGACGGCGCGCTCCTCCACCCGATGGTCGGCCCCGACCCGCTGCGCGGCCGCGCGGCCATCGAGGCGTTCGAGCGCCCGATGTTCGCCGCGTTCTCGAGCATCGAGTGGAAGGCCCTCACGTGCGTGCACGAGAGCGACACGGTCGCGATCGAGTACCTCGTGTCCGCGACCAACACCGGCTCGCTGGCCTCCCCGCGCGGCGAGGTCCCGCCGACCGGTCGGCGCATCCACGTGCGCGGCGCGTCGATCCTGAAGCTCGCGAGCGACGGCACCATCGCCGAGGAGCGGCGCTTCTTCGACTCGATGGGCATGATGGCCCAGCTCGGCCTGGGGTGAGCCCCTCGGGGATCAGCGCACGACGGTCAGCTCGCCTTCGACGCGCGCGATGTAGAGCGGCATCGCCCAGGTCGATCCGTCGATCGGATCGGCCTGCCGGATGACGGGCCGACCGTCGAGCGTGCGCGGCTCGAGCACGCGCCCGCCGCAGCACGTGCGCAGCTCGAGGTCCGAGGGATCGAAGTCCGCGAGCCGGAAGTCCGGCGACGCGGTGATCTCCGGCCACGCGAGCACGAGCCGGCCGCGCGCGTCGGCGGGATCCATCTCGTAGCACGGCGCGACCTCGTCGTACTTGGGCGCGCTGCGGCCAGCGACGGCGTCGAGCCGGCCCGCGGCCATCGCCGCGTGCACCTCCGCGACGAAGTCGATCACGTCGAGCACCGCGGCGGGATCCCCCTCGAGGTCGAACGCCTCCGCGCGCTCCCAGCTCCAGGTCCCCCACGGATGCGAGAGATCGATCCGCTCCTCCGCCTCGAAGGGCGCGGTCTGCGGCGGCTCGCCCTCGCGGGGGGGGGGCGGCGGCGTCCACTCGAGCGCGAGGAGCTCGCGCTCGGCGCCGGGGTCCACGATCTCGCCGAGGTCGCCGACGCAGAGCGCCACCCGCAGGAGCGGCGGGTCGCCGCTGGGCGGGGCCGGGGGGGCGAGCGGAGGAGGCGGCTCGGTCGCGGGCGCCGAGTCCTCGTCGAGCGCCAGCGCCTCGCCCGGCTCGAGGTCCTCGGGCTCCGGCGCGGGCTCCGGCAGGTGGTCGCCGCCGTGGACGATCACGGAGAGCACGTTCTCACCCTGCACGAGCCACTCGTTGATCGGGAGCAGCGCGAGGCGCGGGTAGGTACGCGACGCGGCGTCGATCGGCGCGCCGTTCAAGAACACCTCGGCGTCGTACGCCCGGATCGTGACGTGCAGATAATAGCAGGGAGTCGGCATGCTCAGTTCGGGAAGTAGCCCTTCTTCACGTTCTTCTTCTCCGAGATCAGGACGACCTCCCGCTCGAACGACCCGATCCACTTGATCTTGCCTTCGACCTTGGCGACGGTCGCCTTGCGGTCCATGGCCCAGTCGACGCGGAAGGGCTCCTCGGTGGTCACCTTGCACTTCGCATGGAACGCGAACCCGGCCTCGACCTTGCCCCCGATCGAGATCGCGTCGGGCCCGAGCGCGGCGCGGATGCCGAGCTCGCCCTTGGGCTCGGAGCTCACGCCGACCTCCCAGGGGCTCGAGTCGTCGGGCGTCGACTCCTTCTCGCCCGACACCTTGCAGTCGAGCGTGAGCTTGCCGTAGACGCAGAGCTCGATCCCGAAGCGCCAGATCTTGAATTCGATGCCGAACTTGAGCTCGAGCGCGATCTCGATCAGCGTCATCTCGATGGAGAACTTCCACCATCGATAGACCGTGTGATCCTTCCACTCCTTGTAGCCCCAATCGAGCTTGAGCTCGCCCTTGAATACCTCGATGTCGAGCGCGAACTTGAAGCCGACCGACGGCGCGAAATTCTGGATGAAATCCTTGATGGACTTCACCTCTTTCTCGATTTCGAAGATGGTCTTCACCATCTTCCCGAGCTCCGCCGCCTCCTCGAGCTCCTTGCCGTTGCGCTTCAGCTTGAGCGACGCGCCGATCTCCTTCACCAGCCCGTCGACGCCCTCCTTGCTCTCGTCGAACTTCGTGGACTTGCTCGGATCCCCGAAGCCCCAGCCGTGGTCGGTCGTGGTCGTCTCGCTGAGCTTGCCGTCGCGCGTCGCGAAGGAGTACTCGTCCTCGACCTCCACGCCGGAGCCCGACACCGTGACCTTGCGGCCGTCGACGGTCTGCTCGCCGGCGAGGCCCCTCGTCGTCTCGTTCTTGCGCTCGAACACGAGCTTGTCGCGGTACGCGGTCGCCTTGCGCTCGAGGGACGCCTTCTTGAGCGAGGGGATCGTGATCGAGAGCTGGTACTCGTCCGACGGGTACGCCTTCAGCACGACCTGGCTGCGCCCGAAGCCCGTCGCGCCCCCCGCGCGCACGCCGCACGCCTGGACGTCGACGGTGTAGCGGTTGATCTCGGCGTCGCGGAAGAAGAAGAACGCGATGACCGAGAACGGCGAGCGCGAGAGCATGCCGACGCCGAGCAGCGCGCGCGACTTCGCCTTGAACTTCGCCGTCGTCTTCCCCTCGAAGATCTCGGGCGTACCGACCTGGCTCGCGACGGTGATCTTCGGGTGGTTGCGTGAGCACGCGTAGCCCGGGCCGCCGGTGAGCGCGATGGTCACCTCGTCCGCGCCCTTGTCCGTGAAGTCCGCCACGAGCTCGATGATCCGGCTCGCGACGCCGCCGCCCGCGGGCGGCTTCAGGTTGTGGAGGTCGGTGCCGGCGCCGTCGCGCCAGAACTCGAACGGGCCCGCGCGCTCGTGGCCGCACGTGACGCCCACGCGCTCGAAGTCGCAGAGGATCACCTCGTCCGCGGGCGGCGGCTCGCTCGCGGGCGTCTCCTGCGCCATCCCGCCGCCGGCCGACCACGTCAGCACCTCGCGGGCGTGGATGCGCAGGCGCAGCTCGCCGCGCGCGATCCGGACGGCGACCGTGGGGACGAGGGTCTCGGCGTCGAGGCCGCCGGCCGCCGTTCCGTCGTCGAGCAGGTCGCGCACGTGGTGCTCGTGGAAGGGCATGTCGAGCCCGCGGTGCAGCCACGCCTCGAGGATCGTGGCGTCGCTCGAGAGGAGCGCGAGCGCCGCCGCGTGCTCCGCGTCGGTGATCTCGCCCGCGCGCGGGTCGCAGCGCGAGACGATCTCGATGTGCTCGCCGAGGGGGCCGACGGGTAATCGCAAGGCGCCTCCAGTCCTCCGCAGGCGCGGAGCGACCTCCAGGCTATCACGGCGAGCGCGCGCTGCGGACGCGGGGGCGCTCGCGCTCGCCGAGGGGCCGCGCTCCTCCGCGGCCGCGGCCCGCTGCGCCGAGGGCTCGCGTCGGCGCGTCGCGACCCGGGCGTTGACCTCGCCGTCCGCGCGCGCGCGCGAGCGAGCCCACCGCCTCGTAGCTACGGGGCTCGGGTGCCCCCCTCTGGGCCTCGCTGCGCGGCGCGCTCGCGCCGCGCGAGCGCGCGGCGGACCATCGGCTCTCGGCTCGGGTCGATCTCGAGCGCGCGCTCGAGGTGGGGGCGCGCTTCGTCGTGGCGGCCGAGCTCGATCAGCACGGTCGCCAGATCGTAGCGCGAGTCGAAGTAGTCGCCGCGGAGGGCGATCGATCGCTCGAGCGCGGCCACGCCCTCCTCGGCGCGCCCGAGGCGGACGAGGCACAGGCCGAGCCCCTTGTGGGCGTAGTAGCCGTTCGGCGCGAGGGCGAGGCTCTGCTCGCAGGCCCGCAGCGCGTCCTGCACCCGGCCGGCGAAGAAGTAGAGGAAGCCGAGCGCGTCGTGGACGGCGGGGCTCTCGCGCCCGGCGGCGAGCGACGCCTCGTAGGCCGCGATCGCCTCCGGGTGCCGGCCCGCGTCCATCAGCGCGCGCGCCTCGCGCTCAGACATCGTCCTCGACGAGCAGCTCGAAGCCGGCGACGTCGAACGGCAGCCCCGGCGCCTCGCCGGCCGGGACCAGGCGCTCGCGCTTGCCCATGCGCTTCATCTCGAGCGCGCGGTGGTGGCAGTAGGGCATGTTGCCGGCGCGGCCGAACAGGGCGAAGGCGGTCGAGGTGCAGCCGCCGCGGCAGGTCTCTGCGTAGTAGCACTCGCGGCAGTAGCCCCAGAGCTCGTCGGGGGTCCAGTCGCGCGTGTAGCGCAGCTGCGGGGAGCGCTCCCAGATGTCCTTCAAGGAGTGCTCGCGCACGTTGCCGCCGTTCCAGCGCGCGGTCGGCTGGGACGTGCAGCCCTTGACCGTGCCGTCGGCCTCGAGGCCGATCACGCCGCGGCCCGCGCCGCAGCCGGTCCAGCAGCCTCGGGGCATGAAGCCGCGGAGCAGCGACTCGTGCGGCCCGTAGTAGCCGACGTTGTCGCCCGGCCAGATCCGGATCTTCGCCTCGCTCGCTCTCCTCGCGAGCCCTGGCACCATGTCGAAGAGCGGCAGGACGTCGTAGGGCTGCATCAGCACGTCGGGCTCGTCGGCCGCGCGGCCCATCGCGATGGTGAGCTGGACCTGCCAGGCGAAGACGCCGGCCTCGATGATCGTCTCGAGGATCTCCGGCAGGACGGGCATCGACAGCCGGTTGATCTGCGTGTTCACCGAGATCTTGATCCCTGCCTCGCGCAGGTTCGCGAGGGCCCGCAGGCCCGCGGCGTGCGATCCCTTCACCCCCCGCAGCCGGTCGTGTACCTCCTCGGTCCCGTCGATCGAGACGCTCACCGACTGCAGCCCCGCCGCCTTCGCCGCGCGCGCCCGCTCCGCCGTGATCCCCTTGCCGGCCGAGACCATCGTGCACTGCATCCCTGCGGCGCGGATGGCCCGCACCACCTCGAGCCAGTCGTCGCGCAGGTACGCCTCGCCCCCCGTGATCGTCACCTCCGGCACCTCGAGCTCCGCGAGCTGACGCACCACCTCGAGCCGCTCCGCCGTCGTCAGCTCCTCGAGCCGCTCGCGGCCCGCGCGCGAGCCGCAGTGCCGGCAGGCCTGGTCGCAGCGCAAGGTCGTCTCCCAGACGCAGTAGATCGGCCGCAGCCGCCGGTCGATCGCGCGCGCCTCGGCTGCGAGCGGCTCGAAG
>JAYRVK010000734.1:0-3857 GCA_041918555.1 Sandaracinaceae bacterium | reverse complement strand
CTCGGGCGCGGAGACCGTGTCCGCGCTCGTCGAGCGCCTGGCCGCGCGCGGCGAGAAGGTCGGGGCGGTGATCGTGCGCCTCTATCGGCCCTTCGACGTCGGCGCGTTCGCGGCCGCGCTCCCCGCGAGCGCGCGCCGGATCGCCGTGCTCGATCGCACCAAGGAGCCCGGCGCGCCGGGCGAGCCGCTCTACCTCGACGTCGTCGCGGCGCTCCGCGCGGTCGGCCGCGAGGCGCTCGTGATCGGCGGGCGCTACGGGCTCTCGAGCAAGGAGTTCGCGCCCGAGCACGCGCACGCGGTGCTCGACGAGCTCGCGTGCGAGGCCCCGCGGCACGACTTCACGGTCGGGATCGTCGACGACGTGACGCACCGCTCGCTCGCGGTGCCCGAGCCCGATCCCGGCGACGAGGACGGCGCGACCGGCGCGCTCTTCTTCGGCCTGGGCTCGGACGGGACGGTCGGGGCGAACAAGAGCACCATCGCGATCCTCGGCGAGCACACCGAGCTCCACGCGCAGGGCTACTTCGTCTACGACTCGAAGAAGTCCGGCGCGGTGACCGTCTCGCACCTGCGCTGGTCCGCGCGCCCGATCCGCGCGCCGTTCCTCGTGCGGCGCGCCGCGTTCGTGGGCTGCCACCGCGCCGAGCTCCTCGAGCGCATGGACGTGCTCGAGCACGCGGCCGAGGGGGCCGCGTTCCTCCTCGACACGCCGCACGGGCCGGACGACGCGTTCGATCGCCTCCCGCGCGAGGTGCAGGAGCAGATCGTCGAGCGGCGGCTCCGTTTCTACGTGATCGACGCCTCGCGGCTCGCGCGGGAGGCGGGGATCGCGGGCCGCATCAACACGATCATGCAGGCCTGCTTCTTCGCGATCGCGGGCGTGGTCGATCGCGACGTGGCGCTCGGCGCGATGAGCGCCTCGATCGAGAAGGCCTACGGCCGCCGCGGCCCGCTCGTCGTGCAGAAGAACGTCGCGGTGGTGCAGGCGGCCCTCGCGCACCTCCACGAGGCGCGCGTGCCGGACGCGCCCACGACCGCCCGCCGGCGGCCCCCACCGGTCCGCGGCGACGCGCCCGACTTCGTGCAGCGGGTGACCGCCACGATGCTCGCGGGCAAGGGCGATCTCTTGCCGGTGAGCGCGTTCCCCGTCGACGGCACCTGGCCGGTCGCCACGAGCCGCTGGGAGAAGCGCAGCATCGCGGCCGAGATCCCGATCTGGGATCCCGCGATCTGCATCCAGTGCAACCACTGCACGATCGTGTGCCCGCACGCGGCGATCCGCGCGAAGGTGGTCGACCTCGAGGCGCTGGACGGCGCGCCCGCCGACTTCGCGAGCGCGCGCTACCGCGCGAAGGACTTCGCGGGGATGCAATACGTCTTGCAGGTCGCGCCCGAGGACTGCACGGGCTGCACGCTGTGCGTGAAGGTCTGCCCCGCCAAGGACAAGGCCAACCCTCGGCACAAGGCCATCGACATGGCGCCCAAGCACGAGCACGTCGAGCGCGAGCGGGGGCGGTTCGACTACTTCCTCGCGCTCCCGGACCTCGAGCGCAGGAAGGTCCACAAGCTCGACGTGAAGGGCTCGCAGTTCTGCCAGCCGATGTTCGAGTTCTCGGGCGCGTGCTCGGGCTGCGGCGAGACCCCCTACGTCAAGCTCCTCACGCAGCTCTTCGGCGACCGCGCGCTCGTGGCGAACGCGACGGGCTGCTCCTCGATCTACGGCGCGAACCTCCCGACGACGCCGTACACCACGGGCGCCGACGGACGCGGGCCCGCGTGGTCGAACTCGCTCTTCGAGGACAACGCGGAGCTCGGCCTCGGCTTCCGGCTCGGCCTAGACGAGCACGCCGCGCGCGCGCGCATGCTCGTGGGCCGGCTGCGCGACGCGATCGGCGCCGAGCTCGCCGACGCGCTCCTGGCGCCGGGCGTGCGGGACGAGGAGTCGCTCGCCGCGCAGCGGGCCCGGGTGAGCGCGCTCCACGCCGCGCTCGCGAGCGTGGAGGGGCCCGACGCGCGCGCGCTCGAGGCGTGCGCGGACTACCTCGTCGAGAAGTCCCTGTGGATCGTGGGCGGCGACGGCTGGGCCTACGACATCGGCTACGGCGGGCTCGACCACGTGCTCTCGCTCGGGCGCGACGCGAACATCCTCGTGCTCGACACCGAGGTCTACTCGAACACCGGCGGCCAGCAGTCCAAGGCCACGCCGCTCGGCGCGTCGGCGAAGTTCGCGTCCGCGGGGAAGCCGGTCGGCAAGAAGGACCTCGGCCTCGAGGCCATCAGCTACGGCCACGTCTACGTCGCGAGCGTCGCGATGGGCGCGGACCTCAAGCAGACCGTGCGCGCCCTCCGCGAGGCCGAGGAGTACCCGGGCACGTCGCTGATCATCGCGTACAGCCCGTGCATCGCGCACGGCTACGACCTCGCGTTCTCGCTCGATCAGTCCAAGCGCGCGGTCACGAGCGGCGTGTGGCCGCTCTATCGCTTCGATCCGCGCCGCGTGGCGGTGGGCGAGCCGCCGCTCGTCCTCGACAGCGAGGAGCCCAGCACCTCGGTCGAGGAGTACATGCGCTTCGAGGCGCGCTTCCGCATGGTCGAGCGGCTCGACCGCGAGCGCTTCCAGCGGTTCTGCGCCGAGGCCGAGGTGCACGCGAAGCGGCGGCGCGCGCTCTACGAGCGGCTCTCCGAGATCCACGCGCTCGGCGCGCCGCGCGCGAGCGGGAGGGGATGAGCGCGATGGACCTGTCCACGACCTACATGGGGATCCGACTCGCGCACCCGGTGATGCCGGGCGCGGGGCCGATGGCCGACGACCTCGACGAGGTGCGGCGGCTCGAGGACGCGGGCGCGCCGGCGATCGTGATGCGCTCGCTCTTCGAGGAGCAGCTCGAGGAGGAGCAATTCGCGGCGCACCACGCGCTCGAGGGGCGCAGCCCGTCGGCCGAGGCCGCGTCGTTCCTCCCCGTGCCGCACGAGCTCGCGCTCGGGCCCGAGGAGTACCTCGAGCAGCTCGCGCGCGTCGTCGCCGCCGTCGACGTGCCCGTGTTCGGCTCGCTGAACGGGACGGCGCCTGGCACGTGGCTCGAGCACGGCTTCCTGATGCAGCAGGCGGGCGCGCGCGGGATCGAGCTCAACGTGCACCAGCTCGCCACCGACCCCGACGAGAGCGCCGAGCAGATCGAGCAGCGCATCGCCTACATGACGAGCGCGCTCGCGCGCAGCGTCTCCATCCCCGTCGCGGTGAAGCTCAGCCCGTTCTTCACCTCGCTCCCGAGCTTCGCGCGACGGCTCGAGGAGGCGGGCGCGCACGGCCTCGTGCTGTTCAATCGCTTCTACCAGCCGGACGTCGACGTCGAGGCGCTCGAGGTCGCGCCGACGCTCACGCTCAGCCATCCCTCGGAGCTGCTCCTGCGGCTGCGCTGGCTCGCGATCCTCTCCGGCCGCTTCGGCGGCTCGCTCGCGGCCTCGGGTGGGATCCACGACGCGCTCGGCGCGCTCAAGGCGGTGATGTGCGGCGCGTCGGCGACGCAGATGGTGTCCGGGATCCTGCGGCACGGGCCGGGCGCGATCACGGAGGTCCGCGACGGGCTCGCCGCGTGGCTGGAGGCGCACGAGTACGACTCGCTGGCCCAAGCACAGGGCAGCATGTCCCTCGAGCGCTGCCCCGACCCGAGCGCGTTCGAGCGCGCCAACTACATCCGCATCATCGGCAGCTGGGGGCGCTGAACGCTCGAGCCCAGGTCGGCGCGCGGCGCCGGCCGTCGGGCGAGGGGGCCCCGCGCTCCGCGCGGGGAGCGAACGCGCGTCAGCGCGTTCGGACGAGGGAGGGGGCCCCGGCGCGCGCTCTGCGCGCGTTGGGG
>JAYRVK010000733.1:0-1928 GCA_041918555.1 Sandaracinaceae bacterium | reverse complement strand
CTGCTTGGCGAGGGTCTCGACGGTGAGCGCGTCGGCGGGGTTGGCGCGCACGAACCGCATCGCGGCGCGGATCCGGGGGTCGTCGGCTCTCACGGCGCGGCGCAGCGGGCCGGCGTGCGGCGAGCGCAGCAGCCGGAAGACGATCTCGCGCACGATCAGGGGCGCCACGTGGCGTCGCTCGAGGGCGTCGTCGGCCGCGCCGAGGAGGCGCAAGAACGCCTCGCCGAGCGCGTCGTCCCAGCGCTCGACCCACGCGTCGTCGTCTTCGCCCGCCGGATCGTCGCTCGCGTCCTCCATCGAGAGCAGCGTCTCCGCGACGACCTCGGGATCGAGGCGGACCGCAAAGGAGAGGTAGGGCCGGTCGGGCGACGCCGCATCGATGAAGGAGCTGTAGCGCGCCTCGCGGGTGAAGAAGAGGTAGGACCCGGGCTCGTAGCGAAGCGTCCGGTGGCTCGCGAGCTCGATCGTCTTGGCGCGGTCGACGATCACCGCGACCACGACGCCCGGCGAGTCGACCGGCTTGGGGCCCAAGGGCGCGTCGGCGCGGAAGTAGTGCAGTCCGTCGAGGGGCGACGCGACGAGGCCCTCGCGCGTGGCGCGACGGCGAACCGCGTCGCGGAGCCGAGCCATCAAGGCAGGGTCGGGCACGGCGTAGTTGTAGCCCGCTCGCGGCCGAGCCTCGGCACGATCGCAGGATCCGGCAAGACAAGCGCAGTCCCCGCTATGGTGTCCGGGCGCGGTGGGGACGAGACTGCGTCCCTCGAGAGGAGGCGTCATGGAGAAGCGAAGCGCCGCGGAGAGCGGGCCGGCCGTCACCGCGATCGGCCTGGGCTGCATGGGGATGAGCGAGTTCTACGGAGCCAGCGACGACGCGCGCTCGATCGAGGTGATCCAGCACGCGCTCGACCGCGGGATGACGCTGCTCGACACCGCGGACATGTACGGGGCAGGCAGGAACGAGCGGCTCGTGGGCCGCGCGCTCTCGGGCCGGCGCGACGAGGCGTTCGTGTGCACGAAGTTCGCGGTGCGGCGCGGCGAGGACGGCTCCTGGCTGGGCCTGAGCGGTCGCCCCGAGTACGTCAAGGAGGCGTGCGACGCGAGCCTCTCGCGGCTCGGCGTCGATCACATCGATCTCTACTATCAGCACCGCGTGGATCCCGAGGTCCCGATCGAGGACACGATCGGCGCGATGGGGGAGCTCGTGAAGGCGGGCAAGGTCCGCTGGCTCGGGATGAGCGAGGCGGCGCCCGCGACGCTGCGGCGCGCGGCGAGGGTCCACCCGATCGCGGCGCTCCAGACGGAGCTGTCGCTCTGGAGTCGCGACCCGGAGACCGAGCTCCTCGAGACCTGCCGCGAGCTCGGCGTGCTCTTCGTCGCCTACAGCCCGCTGGGGCGTGGCTTCCTCACCGGTCGGCTGCGAGCGCGCGAGGACCTCGCCGCCGACGACTGGCGCCGCAACCTGCCGCGCTTCAGCGAGGAGCACTTCGAGAAGAACCTCGCGCTCGTGAGGGAGGTCGAGGCGCTCGCCGCGGAGAAGCGCTGCACCGCCGCGCAGCTCGCGCTCGCCTGGGTCCTGACGCGCGGCGACCACGTCGTCGCGATCCCGGGCACCCGCAGCGCGCAGCGCGTCGACGAGAACGCCGCCGCGGTCGCGGTGAAGCTCGGCGCCGAAGACGTCGCCGCGCTCGATGCGATCCTCCCCCCGGGCGCGGCCGAGGGGACTCGCTACCCCGAACAGGGCATGTCCTCCGTCGACCGTTAGTCGACCGGGGTCGCCCGCTCAGTCCGCGCAGAGCGGGGCGACCCAGACGCGGTGGTCTTGGGCTTCGTCGGCAGCAGCCGTGGCACGGCGGGCGGCGCCCCGGTCCGTCGCCTCACGCGCTCGTGGCTTGCGGGGTCGGCGCGCCCGGCGGGTGGTCCGGGGCGCG
>JAYRVK010000732.1:0-2746 GCA_041918555.1 Sandaracinaceae bacterium | reverse complement strand
TCGAGGCCCTCGCGGCGCATCACGAACTCGACCGCGTCGCCGTGCGCCTGGCAGCCGAAGCAGTGGAACCGATCGGCCCACACGTGGAAGCTCGGCGTGCGCTCGCCGTGGAACGGGCAACACGCCTTGACGTCACCCGGCCCAGCCCGCCGAACCTCGAGGCCCCCAGCCGCGACGAGGCGCCGCAGATCGACCCGGGCCTTGAGCGCGTCGACGTCGATCGTCATGCGGCGACCCCCGGGCGGCCCGGCAAGCACGAGCGCAACGGCCCCAGCCGCCCGTCCGCGAGGACGCGGGCCACGTGATCGAAGGCGAACGTGCCGCGGAGCCAGTCGATCGCCGAGAGCCTCACGCACTCTCCCGTCAACATCTCGTGCGGGCCGCGGATGACGATCGCCGCGTCGATGCCGCTCTGCCCGCAGCGCAACCGCCCGGGCTCGAAGAACGCCGCGGGCGCCGGGCGGTGCTCGACGTCGGCCGCGGCGAGCTCCCGCCAGCGGCGCCCGCGGCGGGCCCAGCGCAGCGACCACGCGAAGCCGTCGAGCGGCGCGCCGGCCTCGAGGCGCGCGCGCACGATGCCCTCGGCGCGCCGGCGCGTCGCCTCGAGGAGCTGGCGCAGGCGCGGGGTGTCGGCGCGCCGCAGGCCCGCGAGGACGAGCGCGACGTCGATGCGATCGCCGTGGAGGACCTCGATCGAGTCGGTGCCGATCATCGCGTCCTCCTCGAGGCCGAGCCCGGCCGTGGTGGTGGCTCGTCGGGGGGATCGCCCCGCGAGCTCGTCGACGAGGTCCTCGCGCGCCGCGGCCGCGGGCGCGCCGCGACCCGGCCGGACGGCAGGGCGCACGAGCGAGGCGCCGGGCGCAGGAGCTCGCCGAGGCCGTGGCGGCGGGCCTCGCGCTCGGTCTCGCGGAGCTCGGCGCGGATCTCCGCGCGCAGCGCGGGCGGAAGCCCACGGGACGCGCGCAGGGCCGCGCGATCATCGGCGAGGAGGCGCGCGAGGAAGGCACGCTCGTCGCGGGGCGACTCGACGGGGCGGTGGGAGCGGCGTATCTTTCGGTTCAAGTCTCGTCTCGGCGGTCAGGGTCGGGAGGAGATGAAGGCTCAGCGGTGGCGACTGCTGGGCCTTCGCGCTTTCAGGCCGCGGGGGCCTCGATGGTGAGCTCGTCCACTCCGACCCACTCGCTCGGCCGGAGGGGGCCTTCGGGGAGGCTCGCGGTGTAGCGCTCGATCTTGAGGGCGAGCGCAAGTCCCGGGCGCTTGTCGTCGGCGGCGAGCATCCCGGCGAACGCGCTCGAGCAACCCACCGCACGCGCGAACGACGCTCGCGAGACACCAGCGAGACTGAGGATGCGAGAGAGCCGTTCGCCCGCGCTGCGTCTTCTACCCACGGTTGTCTTCGTAGCAAAGCACACTAGTGCTGTCCAGATCCGTCACTGGCTCGCGTGAGGTACCCTTCACCCGTGCCGCTCGACCGCGCCTCTCGTCGCTATCGGTCCCTCGTCCACGGAGGGCGCGATGCGATGGAGTCTCGCCATGGCTGGAAAGCAGCGGTCGCGCGGACGCTCGGCGTCTCGCCGAGCTACATCGCAAAGGTCGATGACGGCTCGTTCCGGGTGGGCACGCATGCGATGCGCGCGGCCCATGCGTCGATCCCCTGGCTTCCGGCCAGCTTCTTCACCGAGCCGGAGGAAGCGCCGGCTGCGAAGATTCTGGGGTGGATGAGCGAAGCAATGACCGCGGGCGATGCGGGAGACGGGGGGCCGTCGACGCCTCGCGACGAGGCGATCCGTGGAGAGTGGCGCCGTCTCACCCATCTGGCCGAGGAGCTCCGCGCTCTTGCCGATGCCGGTCGATTCGACGACCTCGAGCGGAAGGCCGACGGGTTCGCCAAGGCCGTGCTCGCTCTCTCCCATGTCCGCGAAGCCCAGGCGATCGTCGGAGCGCCCCGCGACCGAGGTCAGCGCGCGCTGTACCTCGCCCACCGCATGAGGATCCTCGCCGCGGCCGCCGATGCCGCCTTCCGGAAACCACACTAGGCACAACCATAGGTTGCACTAGTGTTGTTTCGGCGGTAGCGTCCCCTTCGTTCCGGCATCTCGCCGGCGAGGAGGTCACGATGCACGCACAGGCCGCAGCGCAGCGCGCCGCAACGGAAAACGCCCCGGGAGCGGCAACTCCCGAGGCGTCGTTCGACCAGAGCTCCGATGAGAACCCGATCGCGTCCAGGATGCGCCCGGACGCCCGCGCACGCAAGTCGGCCGCGGCCGAGCCGGCGCTCCCGCGCGACCGCAACGCGCTCGAGCCGGAGAAGCAGCGCGCACGCGACGTTGCCCCCCCCGCGCCCTCCGCCCCCCCGACCGGCGGAGATCGCGCCGCGGCGAGCTCGGGGCGCTCGGCCCCCGCGCTCGCCCTCCGCTCCCGCCCGCTGCTCGGGCGCTCGCGCCCCAAGCCCCTCCGCGGCCGCCCGGCCCCGACCCCCCCCCTCGATCGCTCCGGCCCGGCGTCGAGCTCGAGCGCGACCGGCGAGCCCCCGCGCCCGCGGCTGCTGCCGCACACCGAGCAGCTCCTCGCGGAGCTCGGGCACCTCGACGCGTGGAGCCTCGCCGTCGCGCTCGACATGACGGTGCTCCTCGACGGCGGGCCCCGCCCGATCCCCGAGGCGATGCGCGTGCAGCCCGACCCCGACGGCGAGTACTCCGCGGTCGCGCTGGTCCCGGCGCACCTCGTCGGCGAGGCGCGCACCGAG
>JAYRVK010000731.1:0-1794 GCA_041918555.1 Sandaracinaceae bacterium | reverse complement strand
GGTCGTCGCGCAGCGCTGGCGCGCGCGCGGCGGCGAGGCGCCGTGGTCGCTCTACGCGGTCTCGAACGCGGGGAGCCTGGTGGCGCTCCTCGGCTACGCGCTCGTCGTCGAGCCGCTCTTCGGCGTGAGCGCGCAGCGCTGGGGCTGGAGCCTCGGCTACCTCGCGTACGTCGCGCTCGCCGTGCTCGCTTGGCGACGGAGCGCCGGCGCCGCCGCCGAGGCCGCGCCCGCTGGAGACGACGGCGCCGCGCCGCGCCCCGGCGCGACGCTGTACTGGGCCCTCCTGAGCGCCGCCCCCTCGGCCTTCCTGATGGCGGTGACGAACGGGTTTGCGCTCGAGGCGGGCAACGTCCCGCTCGTCTGGGTGATCCCGCTCGCGCTCTACCTCGGCAGCTTCGTCGTCGCGTTCGCCGACCCCGCGCCGGGCGAGCCGTCGCGCGCGCCGCGCGCCGTGCGGCGCCTGTGGCCGCACGTCGCCGCGGTGGGCGTGTTCTTCCAGAGCGGCGGCGACGCGGGGGGGGGCTGGCTCGAGGCGGGCCTGCACCTCGCGGTGCTCGCGTTCGTCGCGCTCGCCGCACACGCCGAGCTCTACCGCGCGCGGCCCGCCGCGCGTTGGCTCGGACGCTACTACCTCGTGATCGCGGCCGGCGGGTGGGCCGGCGGAGCGTTCGTCGCGCTCGTCGCCCCTCTCGCGTTCCGCGGCCTCTACGAGTACCCGATCGCGCTCGCGGCGCTCGGGCTCACGATGCTCGTCGGCCGGCGCGCGGAGCTCCGCGCGGCGCTCATGGGCGCGCCGAAGCTCGCGATCGCCGCGTCGGCCGCGCTCCTGCTCGTCATCGCGTGGAAGGTCGGCGAGGGCGCGGCCGAGGAGGACGCGTCGCGCACCCTCGCGGTGCGCCGCTCCTTCTACGGGATCTACCGCGTCACGCGCACGCCGCGCGGCGAGGGCGCGGTCCGCGATCTCGTCAGCGGCACGACGCGCCACGGCCGCCAGCGCGAGCGCGACGGGACCCCGCTCAGCTACTACCACCCGCGGGGCCCGCTCGGGGACGTGATCGCCGCGCGTGACCCCACTCGGATCGCGGTCGTCGGCCTCGGCGTCGGGGCGGCCGCGGGGCACCTCACGCGCGAGGACCAGCGCCTGCGCTTCTTCGAGATCGATCCCGCCGTCGTCGAGCTCGCGAGGGCCCACTTCAGCTACCTCGCCCGCGCGGGCGAGCGCGCCGAGGTCGTGGTCGGGGACGCGCGCGTCTCCCTCGACGCCGAGCGCCGCCGCGGCGACCCGCAATACGACTTGCTGTTGATCGACGCGTTCGCCGGCGACGCGATCCCGTCGCACCTCCTCACCATCGAAGCGCTCCGGCTCTATCGCGAGCGCCTCGCCGAGGACGGGGTCCTGCTGCTGCACGTCTCGAACCGCTACTACGAGCTGCGCCCGGTGGTGCGCGCGAACGCCGAGGCGCTCGGCCTCGCGGGCGTGCACGCCGCGCGCGTCGCGGAGCTCGCGCTCGACGAGGATCCGTCCCAGTACGTCGCGCTCGCGCGGACCGAGGCGCCGCTCGAGGTGCTGCGCCTGCGCCGCGGGTGGCGACGGCTCCGCGACACGCCCGTGCTCGCGGGCGCGCGCACGTGGACGGACGACCACGTGTCTCCGCTCGAGGCGCTCGCGTGGTGACGGCCACGACGGATCGCGCCGGTCCCCCGTGGTAGCGTCGCGACGTTGCGCACCACGCTCGTCACGGCGTTGGTCCTCGGGTGGCTCCTCCCGGCCACCGCCTCCGCACAGAACCGGCG
>JAYRVK010000730.1:0-5245 GCA_041918555.1 Sandaracinaceae bacterium | reverse complement strand
TCGCAGTCGTCGTCGAGCGAGTTGCACTCCTCCTCGCCGAGCGGCGTGCAGCCGTCGACGCGCGCGTCGGTGCCCGTCATCCCCGCGTCCGTCGGGCCCGCGTCGTCGTCGCCGCAGTTCGAGAAGCAGTACGGATCCGTCTCGCAGCCGCTCGCGCCGAGCAGCGCCGCGAGCGCCACGGGCCCGAGCGCGCGCGCGCGACGGACCCTCCTCGCGCGCCGGCGGACGAGGAGCCCGAGCGCGAGGAGCCCCACCACCCCCGCGTACGACGGCGCCTCGCCGCGATCCGCTACGGTGCAGCTGCACCCGCCGCTCGCGAGCCCGAGCTCTGGGATCGGCGGCGGGATCGCGCCTGGCGCGAAGCACTGCCCGTCGCCGACGCAGATCGTGTCGGCAGGGCAGCGCACGCCGCGGCACGGGTCGTCCACGCACGTCCCACCGCGGCAGTCGCGCCCGGCCCCGCAAGTCGGCGTGCACTCGTCCGCGAGGCACTCGCCGCCGACGCAGCTCTGCCCGGTGCGGCACTCGCCATCGCACGCGTCGGCCTGGCACGTCCCGTCGACGCACGCCTGCCCGCTCGGGCAGAGCTCGTCGCAGACCTCGACGCAGCTGCCCTCGCGGCAGTACGAGCCCTCGCCGGGGCACGTCACGTCGGCGCACGGATCGGGCGCGCACGCGCCCTCACGGCAGAGCTGGCCGACCGGGCAGCCCATCGCGTAGCAGTTGTTCTCGACGCACGCGCCGCGCACGCACTCGAAGTCCGGCGGGCACGTGCGGCCCTCGCAGAGGTCCTCGCACTCGCCCGTCGACGGATTGCAGCTCTCGGTGTCGGCGCACATCACGCCGAGGCAGAGGCCGGGGATGCAGTAGCCGGGGTCGCCCATCGAGCGATCGCAGGTCTGCCCCGGCGGGCACGGGAACTCGTCGTCGCGGCACGGGTTGCGGCACGCGCAGTCGACGCACACGCCCTCGCCGCAGAGCGTGCCCTCCGGATCCTCGTCGATGAGCCCGTCGCAGTCGTCGTCCTCGCAGTTGCAGATCTCGCGCGTGGTGCTCGAGGCGCCGCGGCACGCGAGCTCGCCCGCGATGCACGCGACGCGGCCCGGCAGGCAGAACGTGCTCCCACCGTCGGGCATCGGGACGCCGCCGTCGGTGGTGTCGAAGCCGCCATCGTCGAGCGGCACGCAGGCCGCGCCGCCGCCCGGGTTCCCGTCGTCGATGATCCCGTCGCAGTCGTCGTCGACGTTGTTGCAGGTCTCGCCGGTCGGGGTCGGCGCGTCGCAGCCTACGAACGCGCCCATCGCGCACGTCTCGGAGCCGACGCCGCACGCGGTCGAGCACGCGCGCGTGATCCCCTCGTCGACGGTACCGTCGCAGTCGTCGTCCGCGTCGTTGCAGCTCTCGGTCGTGCCGACCGGCGCGGTGCAGCCCACGAACGCGCCCGACACGCAGACCTCGGTCCCCATCCCGCACGTCGAGGTGCAGGGCCGCGTGAGGCCCTCGTCGGTGCGACCGTCGCAGTCCTCGTCGGTGTTGTCGCAGCTCTCGCTCCCCGGCGTCGGCGCGGTGCACCCCGCGAACGAGCCCGCGGCGCACGTCTCGACGCCGCTCCCGCACGCACTGCGGCACGGGCGCGTGAGGCCCTCGTCGGTCGTCGCGTCGCAGTCGTCGTCGCGGTTGTTGCAGGTCTCGATGGTGGGCGTCGGCGCCGAGCAGTCCGCGAACGTCCCGCGGATGCAGATCTCCATGCCGCTGCCGCAGCTGTTGCTGCACGCGCGGCTCAGCCCCTCGTCGACGGAGCCGTCGCAGTCCTCGTCGGTCGCCTCGCAGGTCTCGCTGGTGCTCGTGCGCGCGCTGCACGCGCCGAAGCTCCCCGCCGTGCAGGTCTCGACGCCGCTGCCGCAGGTCGTGCTGCAGGCGCGCGTGATGCCCTCGTCGACCGCGCCGTCGCAGTCGTCGTCCGCGTTGTCGCAGGTCTCGGGCTGCGGATCGCAGAGCGGCACGAGCCCGCTCGCGCGCACGAGCATGTCCTCGAAGTCGTTGTCGCCGCCGCGGAAGAGGTCCTCGAAGCCGAAGTAGAAGGTGTCGACGTGGGTGACGCTCTCGTAGACGAGGAAGTGCACGAAGTCGCCGTCGTCGTTGAGCGCCTGGTTCGTGAAGTAGATGCGGTTGTTGGTGTCGGGTCGACCCCCGCAAGAGTCGTTGACGTTGGTGCCCGCGGGATCGCAGCCGATGGGTAGCGTGCAGCCGCTCGGGAACGCGCCGTCCTCGCGCGTGCCGTCGAGGCGCTCCGGCGTGCGGAGCCAGAACCCGATGGGGCGCCCCACCGCGAAGCCCGGCTGCAGATCGAAGTCGATCGAGCGCGTCCGCGTCGTCGCGCACGGGCAGTCGCAGGTCCCGTAGGTGCGGCACCCGAACACCGTGCGGAGGTTCGCGGGGTTCGTCACGTCGTCGCCGATCCAGAACCAGCCGAACGAGTTGCGGAAGCCCGCGCCCTCGCCGATGTCGATGAACGTGACGCGGTAGCGCCCGCTGGCCGCGTCGCGCACGGGCCGGAACGCCTCGGGCAGGACCGCGGCGTCGGCGATCGCGTCGACCGCGCCGGGGGTGCTCTCGCCGGTGCCCGGCCGATCGAGGCACTGCTGGAGGCGCGTGGTGACCGGGAGCACCGTCCCGTCGACCTGGTTGATGTACGCCGCGCCGCGCGAGTCGGGGAGGAACAGCCCGCCGAGGAGGAGCGCACCGAGGGCGAACCTGCGCGAGTGTCGTCGAAGCATGCCGCTCCGAGTGTACCCGAGGATCGGGGCGGGCCGCTCAGCAGCAGTCGATGGGGCAGCCCTCGCACGACTCGCCCAGCGACGCCTCGCAGATGAAATCGCCGCAGCTCGGGCAGGCGAGGCAGTCGGCGGTGCAATGGGCGCACGTCTCGGCTCCGTCGCACCTCGCGTCTCCGCACACGACGCACGCGCCGAGCGCGCACGTTGCGGGCGCCGAGCAGGGCGCTGCGCAGCCACCGCAGTGGAGCAGGTCGACGTCGAGGTCGCGACACGCGCCGTCGCAGGCCACGCGCGGCGCCTCGCACCCCGCCGCGCAGAGGCCGCGGTCGCAGACGAGGCCTGCCTCGCACGGCACAGCGTCCGCGACGCAGGGCTCACCGCACCGCCCGCGCTCGGTGCAGCGCAGGCCGCCGCAGGCGGCGTGATCGAGCTCGACGAAGCACCCGCCCGCGACGCACTCGCCGCGCGCGCAGTCCGCGCCCGTGGGTGCGGGGCAATCTGCGTCGGTCGCGCAGACGAGCTCCCCGCAGGCGCTCGGCACCTCGGCGGCGCAGCCGCCGGGCACGCACCGTCCCGCGAAGCATGCGTCGAGCGCCGCGTCCGCGGCGTCCGGGCACGCCACTCCGGCGCAATCTCTCGTGAGCAGTACCGTCGCGACGTTGACGCCCGGGCCCGCGTCGACGCGGAGCGGACGCCGGACGACCGTCCCGCCCGCGGGATCGAGCGCGCGGACGTCGAGCGCGTAGCGCCCCGTGGGGATCCCCGCGCGCTCGAGGATCCGCACGCCCCGCCCCCAGTCGACCACGCCGGCCGCGTCGACGCGCGCGACCTCGCCGTCGAGCTCGACCTCCACCGCGCCGAGCTCGGTGCCCGGCACGAGATCGGTCCGCACCTGCACGACGATCGTCGCCATCGCCTCGCACCCGACGAGGAGGTATGCGACGGTCGGCGTGACGACGGACCGGATCCCCACGCGGCGAGGATGCGGAGGATGATGCGCGCGCGCCCGATCGATCGACGTATGCTCGCGCCGATGACGGAACGCTTCGTCGCGCGAGTGGAGGGCGGCTTCGCGATCGATGGCGCGCGCGACCGGCGCGTCCCCCTCGCGCGCGGGGCGCACCCGAGGGACGGCGCGTGGATCGAGGCGCGGATCGAGGACGGCGCGGCGCGCGTCGAGCGCGAGCTCGCCGCCTCCGGCACCGCGCTCGCGGACCTCTACGCGCTCGCCGCCGATCGAGGGCTCGATCCGCTCTTCGACGACGCGGTGGAGGCCGAGGTCGCGGCGTGGGAGCGCGCGCCGGGGCTCGACGATCCCTCGCTCGACGACCTCGAGGCGCTCCCCTTCGTGACGATCGACAACGAGGGCTCGAGGGACCTCGACCAGGCGCTCCTCGTCGAGCGCGACGGCGCCGGGCACCGCGTGCGCTACGCGATCGCGGACGCGTCGCACTACGCGCCGCGCGGCGGCGCGCTCTTCGCCGAGGCGCTGCGCCGCGGCGCGACGTACTACCTCCCGGGCCTCGTCGTCCCAATGCTCCCGAAGCCCCTGAGCGAGGGCCTCGTCTCGCTGAACCACGCGGTGCCGCGCCGCGCGCTCGTGTTCGACATGCGCCTCGACGGGGCCGGCGCGTGTACGGGGACGCGCGTCACGCGCGCGCGCATCCGCTCGAAGGCCAAGCTGACCTACGAGGGCGTCCAGCGCTTCCTCGACGGCGGCGAGCCCCGCTGGGACCGCGAGCCGTGGGCGCCGAGCCTGCGCCGGCTCGCGGAGGTCGGCGAGCGCCGCATCGCCGACGCGACGGCGCGCGACGTGGTCAGCTACCACCGCCGCACCGTCGAGGTCGGCCTGGACGATCGCAAGTCGTTCTCCATCTACGGCGGCCTCCGCAACGACGTCGAACGCTACAACGAGCAAGTCTCGTTGCTGTGCAACGCCGAGGGCGCGCGCCTCCTGCGCGAGGGCGAGGCGCGCGGCCACGTCGAGCCGATCTACCGCGTGCATCCGGCGCCGCCGGAGGATCGCGTGCGGGCCTTCGCGCGGGAGCTCGACCGGATCGTCGCGGGCCGGGGCCCGCGCTGGCGCTGGGATCGCGCGGGCGGCCAGACCCTCGCGGCGTATCTGCGCGGCCTCCCCTGGGAGGGCGACGACGGCCGGCTGAGCCTCGCGATCCAGCGGCAGGCGATCGTGATGAACGTGCGCTCGACGTTCACGAGCGAGCGCGGCCTGCACCACGGCGTCGGCGCGGACGTCTACGCGCGCTTCAGCGCCCCGATGCGCGAGATCATCGGCGTGTTCCTCCACGGCGAGCTCGTCGAGCACCTGCGCGGCCACGGCGATCACGACGCCGCGCTCGTCGAGGCGGTGATCGCGGCCGCGAACCGGAGCAAGGACACGCAGCGCGCGCTCTCCGAGCGGGCCGACCGCATGGCGCTCGACGCGCTGTTCGAGCGCGACCGCCGCGCGC